>NZ_PJBT01000028.1:0-25399 GCF_002836035.1 Halomonas sp. MES3-P3E
ATTGAAAGTAAGCGCCGCTGGCGCTTTATCTTCGCAGTAACGCTGCCAAATAGCGCGCATAGCCAACATAAAGTGTTTGGCAAAAAGGCGACCATCGCACATTGGAGACTGTAATAACACCTGCCGCAAGCTGTTACGAATAGTGCTTAAACTATCAGTATCACTAGCTAGCTCAATCACTCTTTCGCGGTACTCGTCCCAGCTACTTACCACCAATTCAGCCATATCAGCATTAATCAAGTGTGAAGCGCTATGCCGACCAGCAAACGTAGGGCCAGGCAAAGTCACTGCTGGCACGCCCATCAGCAACGCCTCACAGGTACTTAACCCACCGGAGTAAGGCCATGGGTCGAGCGCGATATCAACACGATTATAACTGTTGAGAAGCTCACAATGATTTGCTGGCCCTTCTAGCAACACTCGTTCCCGCTCAATCTCTAAGCTTTCCATTAACGTATAAATACGCTCACAGAAGCTTTCGCTGGTATAGGGCTTTCCCTTCAGAAATAAACGTGAATTCGGTAACTGATGCATCAATGTTGCCCACTCGCTCAATAATTGAGCGTTAAGCTTTGTGGGGTTATTGAAGCAACCTAAGGTGATGAACTCATTAGATATTGCTGGGAGGGGCCCAATGTTAGGCATATAAACTGGTTGAGAATAAACGATATAGTCGTCTGGTAACCGAATTAGTTTTTCAGTGTAGTGCTTGTCTTCACCTTCAGGTGTTTCGATATGGTCACTTATTAAGTAATCAATCGCTTCAACACCGGTAGTGTTGATCAGCCCGCCGACCCATTTAACAATCAACGGTGCAGGCTGCATAGAAATAGCTTTTGAGCGCGTTCCCGCATTGTGGCCCGCTAAGTCGAATAGGATATCAATTTTATCATCGCGCACCTGCTGATTGAACGCTGCATCATCTAGATACTTAATTACCTGCCAATGACTTGCCAGTTTGCGAAAGCGCTTAGTGATAGCGTCACTGCTCACATTTGTGGAGTAAAAGTAAAACTCCATTTCTTCTGGATGAGTACTTTCCAGAGCAGCAATAATCATGTTGCCCACAGGGTGCTGACGAAACCCATCCGAAAACAACCCAATACGTAATTTTCGGGTAGGCGACAAGTCATCGGGAACAGGGCGTGGGAGGGGGTTCTGGACGCCATAACGCTGTTGCCACTCTCGACAAACGGCTGCTATATCGCTTTGCTTTTTGGCTGGGTCGTAATGAAACCCAGTAATCAAATTAGAAAACGGTGTTGGACTATCTCCATACTTAATGGATTGATAGAAGCTATTCGCTGATGCTTCTAACTCACCCAGCTCGCGTTGAACAACACCCAGTTCATTCCAGTACCCCAGGTTTTTCGGGTAACGGCATGTCAAATCTTCAAGTATTATTTCCGCTTCTTCATAACGATTCAGGCCAAAAAGCGCACGTGCCTTAGCATGTAATACATCCGCATTTTCAGGCTCGTAATTTTCGGCTTTTTCTAACCATTTCAAAGCACTGGCAGACAAATGATTATCCTGATCAATCATCGCAAGAATCATCAATGCCCGAACATTACACTCATCTAACGTGAGCGTGTGCTGAGCGCTTTCCTTGGCCAATAAGAACTCACCTGATCCTTGGTAGGCGGCTGCTAGCCAAGCGTGAATATCCGCGGCTCCCTCTTTTAAGTTTACCGCTCGCTGGAACGGCTCAATGGCTTCTGCGTGTTGATTTACGCGAATATAGGCTACTCCTAGCTGCACCCAGGCATTTGCATCGCTGGGTGTTTTATTCGTTAACCGCTTTGCCTGCGCAACTGTGAGCTCCCGCACAGCATTATTAGCAAGTTTAATGCCCGGTTGAGGATAGCGCGCTTTGGATCGAGAAGGTTTAGCCATTGTTAACTCTACGGATAATTATCGTTTAGGTTGTCTTCATTTATAGACTACCTGAGTAGCAGGCAGTTTTGATACGTCCTAAATTCTAACGGCTTAAATAAAAAACCGACCCCACAACAGGGCCGGTTCGTTAAGCGGTGATAGGAGATACCGCCTTAGATTAACCCAACAAAGACAGGACGTTCTGCGGCAGCTGGTTAGCCTGCTGCAGGATCTGAGCACGCGTCATATCGGCTACTTCCATTGCATAGTCAGCATCTTCGATGCGTGAGCGCGCAGCGGAAAGGTTAGTCTCGTTAGTACTTAGGTTGGTGATAGCATCCTCAAAGCGATTCTGTACGGCACCCAGGTCTGAACGGAAAGAGTCGATCTGGCTAAGTGCGTTGTCCAGGGTGCTCAGGGCATCAACGGTAAGCTGAACATCTTTACCATCGGCGTCTTGGGCAATAGAAATGCTAGTAATAGTGCCTGACGTCTGATTGACTTGGACATCAGCTTCATAGGTTGCATCGTTACCAAACTCATCCTGGCCTTGAAGGACATAGCTACCTTCTGGCACATCTGCTACGGTTTCAACTGAAGAAATTACTGCTTGCGTTTGCGCGCCACCCGCTACATTCACATCAGTAGATGCCAGCGCTGTAGAACTAGAATCCCAAGATACTTCACCGGTTTCTTCATCTAGCGTACCAGCGTAGTACTGACCATCATCTGCCTTTACAGCAAAATCGGCAGCTCCTGTATATTCCTTCGGCGTTGGCGCCATTTCCACCATCAGCTTCGATGTTGTAGAGATTATCGCCGGCTGCTGGTGCTGCAACAGAATAATTTATATCCGTAACACCGTTGCCAGCACCCGGATTTTCAATGTTGGATAAAGCAACCTGGGTAGCTTGCAGGTCAGCCGCGGAGCTACAGTTACATCAACAGCATATCCATTCGCCACATCTTCACGAGCAAATAGTTCAACGTCGCCTGCAGTTGCTCCGAAAAAGCCAGTAGTAGCTACGCTAGTCCCTGCAGGAGTAACATCAACACCCGTTAATCCAGTAATATCTGTGCTTGCATTCGTTACACCAATTGACTCAGTAATGGATGTTACAGGTGCACCATCAGCGCCTTCACCAGAGGTGTCATTTTGCTGCAACGCACAGCGAAATCTGAGCCCACTGCAGTGGTTGCACTTGCATCGACCTGGAAGACACCATCAGCCGTAATGTTAGATCCAACCGCACCTGTACCTGGAGTAAACGTATTAACAGCGGATAAAGTACGATTATCGACAACAGCCCCGTCTAGCTCAATTTCGCTAACCGCAGAGAAACTAGTGCTTGACAGCATATTGCGGACATCAAAGGAAGCTACACCTAGCGTACTGCTGTTAGTGGTCTCTAGGTTCACTGAGATGGTTTGGCCATCTTCCGCACCCACTTGGATTTGAAGCGGTTCTGAACTTTCAGATAATACGCGCGTACCGTTAAAGTCAGTTTCTTCTGAAATACGGTTAACTTCATCTTGGATAGACTGTAAATCGTCTTCGCTATTTGTGCCGTTGTAAGTTTTCGTTAACCTGGTTTAAGCCACCTTCCGTTGTCTGGGCAGTAGCTAGACCGGTGATCTGGCTGTTAATGCGCAGGCCAGAGCTCAAGCGTTCCATAGAAGTCTGCAGATCATTCTGAGACTTGCTCAGGTTTTGCTGGCCGATCATCGATGTGATGTTGGTATTGATCACTGACATGGTGTGATACTCCTTGCTTTGGACACTGGCCCTGAGGCCTGCTTTCGGCCACTGTGTGTGCCGTTATATTAATTAACGGCACCGCGAGGAGAATCTTTAGGGAAAGTAGTAAAAATTTATGTAATTTTTGGTGATCGTACGAAAGGCTGGGCTGAGTAATTTAGTCAAGCCACTGCTTTCTTATGCGTAGGAGCGTATCGTAATATCATCCAAAAGCACGAAAGGACAACCCATGACTTCTTTACTCCTCCCGCTACTACTGGCTGGCGTCGCTATTGTGTTAGGGCTAGTGAGCGTTGTGCTGTTTTATAAGGTAGTGATCGCCCCACGTAACGGCTCGACTTCGCCTTCCAAGGCGACAGCCTCGCCGGTGGTACAAGCAGACGCTCCCTCGCATCAAAGCCTGCGCAAAAAATCCCATCAACAGAACAAAAAACCTACTCAGCAGTGCTTGTTCGTGGTGTTTGATGCCCCTAGCCAAGCGATTAATCAAGCGTTGGGAGAGATGTTAAACGCGAAAAACGCATTTTACGAGATAGAGCTGGGTGCCTTCCACCTTCCGCCAGGGCCTCAGGGTTACCCATTGATGGTGGCCAGCGCCACCTCGCCGGGTAAACTACCGCCGCTGCATCAAGAAGGCGAACACACGCCGGTGCAGGGAGTTTCGATCTTGATCCGCTTTTTGAATGCACGCAAAGTTTCACGTAACCCAGATGACTTAATCACCTTTACTCGTGAAGTTGCGGCGTTGGGTGGCCAAATCCTTGATGCTAAACGCAACCCCATTACGGAAGATGCGCTGGCAGCCATGTAACAAGAGGGTAAGTAAACTATAGTCGGGCGAACTACCTTACCGGCAGTATTAACGCAGCTTGCTTTGCTACTGCCTTTCTGACCATGACACAAGAAGTACTAAACTCCCCCGAATCCCTACTGCGCTGAATGCCTGTGCAAAAAACGCAGCGACACGGCAATCTCAAGCGGCGGCTGGGTAAGGCTGAGATCGCTGCGTTCGCGATAACATAGACAGCGCTGTTCCCACTCAGTGTTGGGTTTCAGCACGTAGCTTTTCTACTTCCTCAACGGGTAGTTCTTCAATTTCTGCGATCAGCTGGTCATTCATTTCGGTCAAGGCGATAAGTTTACGCACCGCATGACGTTTGCTTTCTAGCGCACGCAGTTCAGCTTCTTGGCGACCCTCTTGACGGCCTTCATTGCGGCCTTCCTGCCGACCTTCCTGCCGCTCTTTTTGACGCCAGTTTTCTAAATTTTCTGCCAGCATGTCTTTGTCCTCCACTAAGCTATGTAACTGATCCAGGTTGATACCGGCATTCAGCTGTTGCAGGTGGCGCTTTAGCCAGCGGGTTAGAATCTTATCGATCCGCTCTTTATTAGCATCATTTTGGATGATGCCGACGATCCTATCCACGGCTTGCTGTAGCGAAGTGTGGTCTACCGAGGCCTTTTCTATTTCAAACACACCACTTAGAGCACTATGACGCTGCGCCAGTTCCTCACCACTATAAGCGCCTTCATCAATTAAATAATAGCGTAGATGCGGTTGGTAGGGTTGCAAGAAAGCGGGCGGTTCCGGCTGCACCATCTCATATACATCGTGCTTAGCCGTCCAGCGCTCAGTACCGTTATACAACACAATAGGAAAAATAGGCGGCAAGCCTTTACTTGGTGTGGTGGCTTTCGTTTTTAACAGATGATCATAAAAGCAGGCCACATAGTGCATAAGCCGAATGGGCATAGTGCGGTCTACGGTGGATTGAAACTCTAGCAGTAGGTAAAGGTAGACTTCTTGGGTAACCCCTTGCCAATTTACCTGCACGGACCATACCAGGTCTTCAAATTTTTCTTCAAACAGCGGGGTAATGTAATTCCCGCTGTGTAGCTGCAATGTACTGAAATCCATTAATTCGGCGATTTCTAGCGGTGCAAAACCTTCTATCAGTTGCTGGACAAACTCGGGGTAGCTGAAGAGCTCTTTATAGCCAGTATCGTAGTGATTCGCCATGCGCCCTCCTTTCGGGTCTCACTTATCTTAGCATGACAGTATTTTACTGGGCATCTTTGCAAGGTGTGTAGCAAGGCGCACGCAATGATAAAACTACTTTGCTGTGTTAGAAACGGCCGTTAGGCCGCTCTAATGACTGCTATTAATCGCGCCCCAGCTGTGCATCCAGCGCATCGAACTGCTGTGTGAGGTACGAGCTTGTACTGTTCATTTGCGCGATCATTACATCGAGCTGGCTGAACTGGCTACGGTAACGAGAGATCGTACTTTCGATACTTTTTTCCATGCGCTCATAGCGAGTATCCAGGCTTTTTACTTGATTTTCCGCACCTGTGATCGCGCCCTTCAGCACACCGCTATCACCCAGCATTTGCCCAATGGATGCTTCGAGCTTGCCCGCTAGGCCGCCCGCATCTTCGTCACCGGCAAAAAAGTCACTGAGCGCCTGTGGATTATTGGCTACCAAATCGCTTAGCTTGTCGTCATCTGCTTCTAACGTGCCGTCGCGCTGCAGCGTAATCCCTAATTGGCTCAAAGTGGATAACTCGCCTCCTTCCACACCCCCTGTTAATACGCTACGTAGGCGGGACTCAATGGTACGCACTGTGCTGTCGCCTAATAGCTCCGCTGCACTGCCACTCTCGCTGTCAAACGCTGTCAGCGTGCCAATGGTGCCTTTTAACTCGTTAAACGCTTTTACAAAACCGTTAATCGCTTCGCGTTGTTTTAGCGTGTCACGCTCAATATTAACCGTGCTAGAAGCAGTTTCGCCTTCTGCAATACTGAGTTCAGCAAGGTTGAGCGTCACGCCTTGAATAGCGCCTTCAATCTGGTTCTTGGCGCTGCTAATCGTAATGCCATTAACGGTTAACGCCGCATCCTGCCCTTGTTGCTTGGCCCCAGCTTCTGTCGCTTCACCGAATGGGCCGGTTACTGCAGCATCTACAAAGCTAAAACTGTCAATAGAGGCGTCGACACCGGTAGCTTTGGAACTTAGCGCCAGCCGGTAGCCTTCGCCATCGTTGATAATAGTCGCGTTAACGCCTGATTCTTTGTTGGCGTTAATCGAATCACGAATCTCACTTAGCGTACTGTCTGCTGCGACAGCAATATCTACCGAATCGCCATTGCCAAACGTGAGTTTGAGCGCGGTGGCACCTTGCAGGTCGAGCGGTTGATCCTTTGTATCGACACGCGCGGAGGCGAGCGTGCCCGAGGTCGCTAACTGACTAACCTCTACCCGGTAACTACCCGGTAGCGCACTCGCTGTGGTCGTGGCGGTAATACTATCACCACGAACATTAGCGGAAAGGCTTTGATAGAGCTTTGGGTCATTGATTTTGGCTACTGCATCTTGAAACGCATCGAGCGAAGTTTGCAGTTGGCCGTAGGCTGAAATTTTGGCTTGCTGTTGCTCTTTTTGCAGCGTGATGGGGGCGAGCTTGCCACGCTCCGCATCCTGTAGTTGATCCAACAGGCCGGTCAGGTCAAGACCCGAACCAACGCCAAGGGAGGTTATTGTCGCCATACTGGATGTTCCTCAGTGAAAAGGCTAAACCAAATACATTACGCGCATCGTTTGCGCTAGAAAGTTTGATAATTAGCTTATCGACTGAACAGAGGGCAACTTTAGCGCTTTTTCTTCCGCTAGCTGGGCTATTTTGTTTTTATCAACAAAAACGCCTGCTTACGCAGGCGTCGGAAACGTCAATTTCTAGCGGTCAATATCAATCACGACCTAGCTGGGCGTCTAAGGCATCGAACTGCTGAGTGAGGTAGCTGCTCGTTTGGTTCATTTGCGCAATAATTCCATCTAATTGGCCAAATTGCGAGCGATAACGCGAGATGGTTTGATCAATGGATTGCTCCGTGCGGGTGTAACGTTCAACGAGCGATTCTGAGCGATTTTCCGCCCCCGTTATCGCCCCAGTAACAGTCCCATTGGTGCTGAGCAATTGCTCAACCATCGTATTAACCTGCCCCGCCATACCGGTTTCATCTGAACTACCTACAAAAAAGGCTGATAGCGCATCTTGGTTACTGGAAATAGCGTTATCAAGTTCGTCAGAATCGATTTCTAACGTGCCATCTGTCTGCAGTGAAATGCCGATATCACTGAGCATTGAAAACTCACCTTCCACAGCACCACTGAGCACACTGCGCATGCGTGATTCAACGGTACGTACGGCGCTATCGCCTAGCAATTCGCCTGCCGCACCGGTTTCAGCGTCAAAACTGGTTAACTCACCCATGGTGCCTTTTAGGTCATTATAGGCATCCACAAAGCTAGTCACGGCTTCGCGTACGGCGAGTGTGTCCTGCTCTATTTTAACCGTGCTCTCGCCTTCTTCTTGAAGGTTCAGCGTTACGCCCTGAATAGCGCCTTCAACCTGGTTAGTAGGGCTGGTGATCGCGATGCCATTAACGTTTAGCGCGGCATCTTGCCCGCCCTGGGTGATTTCAACATCCGTGGGGGTAACATTGATAACATCATTGAAATTGCTGCTTGCAATCGACGCTTCAGTACCGGTTTCTGACGAACTCAGAGCCAAACGGTAACCTTCGCCATCGTTGATCACTGACGCAGAAACACCGCTATCTTCCCTAGCGTTAATGGCATCACGGATGTCTTCCAGGCTATCGCCCTGCGTAACGCTGATATCAACGCTGCCTTGATCTTGGCCTGTGAAATTTAATGTTAAAGTCGTATCAGTATCGACAAGCTGAACATCCGGTGCATCAACACGGCCCGTGGCCAGTGTTCCAGCGGTCGCTAATTTATCAACGCTTACGTTGTAGCTGCCCGGCTGCGCTTCTGCATCGGCGGTAGCGGTGATCGCTTCTCCACCCACGTTGGTCGAAAGGCTCTCGTAAAGTGCGCTGTCATTGAGCGCATCAGCGGAATCTTGAAACGCTGAAAGCGCGCTTTGCAGCTGGCCGTAGGCGGAAATTTTAGCCTTCTGAGTTTCCTGCTGCTCAATAATCGGCACCAGCTTCTCTTCCTCGGCCTCTTTCAATTGATCTAATAAACCGTTGAGGTCGAGGCCTGAGCCAATACCGAGTGATGAAATGGAAGCCATGCTGTACCGTCCTTTTTTATAACGTCGTGACGTTTATGCTTGCGCTGCCACTGCAGAAACCTGTCTTGCAAAACTTATCGTGCAGAATCTCTCGTGCAAAACTTATCGCGCAACGCCTGTCGTGTCTGAAAATCTATCAATTTACTAATTAAACCTTCGGCTATTTAACAACTAACTTAAGGATTTGTCGCCTTTACTGCGTGTCAAAAAGTAACCGAAGGTAAAGCACATCTTCTTAATTTAAATTTATCCGCCTAGCCACGGCTTCTGCGCCCTACCCCAATGTAACGCAGCCCTGCCTCTTCCACGGCTTCGGGCGTGTACAAATTTCGCCCATCGATAACGACGTTGTCGGCTAGCTGCTCAGCTAGCCAGGTGAAGTCGACACTGCGAAACTCTTTCCATTCGGTGCAAATCACCAGGGCATCGGCGCCTTTCACGGCTTGAATCCGGTCGCCCGCCAGCATCAGGTCATCCCGCTCGCCATAAATGCGGCGGCATTCCGCCATTGCTTCTGGGTCAAACGCTTGCACCTTCGCGCCCGCTTGCCAGAGTGCTTCCATCAAGGTGCGGCTTGGGGCTTCGCGCATATCATCGGTGTTGGGTTTAAACGCCAACCCCCACACCGCGATGGTCTTGCCACTTAGATTGCCTAAGTTATCTTGCAGTTTTGTGAATAGGGTCTGCTTTTGGCGCAAATTAACCGCTTCGACGGCGCTAAGCAGTTCCGGCGTATAGCCTAACTGGCGCGCGGCACGCTCTAACGCCTGAACATCTTTGGGGAAGCAGGAGCCGCCGTAGCCACAGCCTGGGTAGATAAAGTGGTAGCCAATGCGTGGGTCGCTGCCAATGCCTCGGCGCACGTCTTCGACATCCACTTCCAGCCGTTCTGCAAGGTTGGCGATCTCGTTCATAAAGCTGATTTTGGTCGCGAGCATGGCGTTGGCGGCGTATTTGGTCAGCTCGGCGGCCCGCACGCTCATAAACATCAGTTTTTCGTGGTTGCGATTGTAGGGGGCGTAGCACTCTTGCATCCGCGCTTTCACCCGCTCGCTTTCCGTGCCGACAATAATGCGTGCGCCACGGGTAAAATCTTCAATCGCCGCCCCTTCTTTCATAAACTCCGGGTTGGAGCAAACGTCAAAGGCGTGAGAGACGCCGCGCTGTTCAAGCACCTCGCTAATAGCGGCGTGAACTTTTTCGGCAGTTCCCACCGGTACGGTCGACTTATCAATCACCAACTTGTAGCTATCCATATGCTGGCCAATGGTGCGCGCCACTTCCAGCACATAACGTAGGTCGGCACTGCCGTCTTCATCGGGCGGTGTGCCCACGGCGATAAATAACAACTCGCCCTCCGCTACGGCTTGAGCCGCATCGGTCGTAAAGCGTAAGCGCCCTGCGGCTACGTTGTGGGTAACGATAGTGCTAAGCCCTGGCTCAAAAATCGGTACGTCGCCCGCATTAAGCTGCGCAATCCGCTCGGCGTTAACATCCATACAGGTGACTTGATGGCCCACATCGGCTAAACAAGCGCCCGCGACAAGGCCGACATAGCCGGTTCCGAATACACTGATATGCATGACACATTGACTCACTAAGGTACGTGGCAGCGAGCGTAGCACATTGGCTTGCGGTTGATGAGCGCTAGCGCACGAATGCTCGCGCGGATTATAGACCTTGGTCTAACATCGCCCTTAGTCTATAATGCGCTGCAACAAGCCCCTATTGGGCTGACCGCAGGAGATCATTCGATGCCTCCAGTACTAATGTCTTTAGAGCTTAGTCCTCCCGAGCTGGCAACAGAACGCCCTCTCCAAGCGTCTCGTGGGCTGCAAACGTTCAACGCAGCCTTCGCCAATGTTTGTCGATTGCCGCTGAACTGCTTTACGACCACGGTCATGTGCTAGAAACCATCACCCTGCCCCAGCGCGGCTTAGCCCAACGCGAGCTTGTCGCGCTTAGCGCAGCTGCGCCCACCTGGGCAACCTGCCAGCAAGTGATGGAAACTAGTGAAGCTGCCACCTTTAATGAGTATGGCCGCTTTGTATTGACCGGCCTTGGCCGCGAGATGATGTTTGATATGTTTGGTCAGGGTGCTGCTGATTGCGCATAAAAAAACCGCCCACAGCTTTCGCTTGTGGGCGGTTTTTTGCTTGGCTTATTGTATGGGGCTTAGCGTAGGCCAAGCATCGACAGAATGAACAGCACAACGACGATCAGGCCAATAATGTAGATAATATTACGCATAGGGCGCTCCTTGCTTATTGCGTTTTAGGTAAAATCAAAGGGTTGCTTACCCATGAGCCAACACCCCCATCCTAGCAGGCTTTTTCTTGTTTTGCGTAATTCCACTGCCTCCCTCTAGTCGAAAGTGACTACTCTTGTGCTATCCAAGGCGTTGGTATTTTTCGTCAAAGGCGCGCTGAATAAGCTTCTGCTGCTGGTTATCGATCTCTAATTCATGACAAAGGGTCGGCCACCCAGCAAGGGCATCAAGGGTTTGCTCAATGTAGAGATCCGGATCTAAGTACCGAAAGGGTGCGCACACCTGTTTTAGCTTCTTCCGGGTAGCCACGCCTGCGCCGCTGATAGAGGTGGTGTGCTCATCTGCATAACCCCTAACAGGGGCATAAGTAAGGTCATAAGCTGGCGCCAACGTCCACCGCCCATGATCATGCAAAAAAGCGAAGTTCTTTGCGTGGTCATCATGGTTGTGGGTCAGGGCATTGAACACCATCAGCCTCGCCATTCGCTCAACGTCTTCTGAATGGCGGGTGAACGCGTTAGTTGCCTTCAACAGGTCTGAATAGTCCAGCGAGGGGGCGCTGTAATCAGCATAGAGAATACCGCTAGCCGTCATCATGTGAATTTTGCTATTACCATTGCGATCAAAACGCTGAGCGGAAAAGAAACGTTCGATGCCCGTTGCAGAGTTGATCTCAATCAGCCTACTCGCAGCCATTTTCACCCCAGCAAGCTCTGCCAGCAATGAATAGGCGTACTCAATGGCACCAGTGTCCCGATGCTCGTTGGGTGCGCGGAATTTCACTAGCCAGTGCTGGTAGCCAGCCGAAAGGTCTTTGAACGAGGTACTGCAATGACGTCCATTAGGAGACAAAGCGACGACAACCTTGGGCCGGGCACCAGCCGGAGAACCACCAGCCAATCTTAGGGCGTTCAGAGTGGACGAAGTCTCACCTTCATAGACAGCATGAGAGGCCTGATAAAGTTGTTCCAAGTCGATATTGTCTTCATCGACGGTACGCTCGAGAACGGGGCGATACTCTAGCGCTCCCATCCCCCTGTCGGCCATGTAAGCCAACCGGTCAAGAGGAGAAATGTCTCTCCGGTCTTTTTCATATTCGGCAAGAAAATAACGATCCATGAGCAGCATTCCCCAACCATCTGGCAGCGAGTCAGCAAATGCCCCCGGCAGACCAGCAAAAAGAAGTGGATCGGCCGCCTTTTGTGGTTGAGTAGTAAAATCCATATTCAAGGGCGACAAATTGAAGCCTTCCGCCACCCACTGGGGGTAATAGGCAAAGTAGATCCCCTGTCGACTAGCGACCAGTTCCCCTACTGGGTTACCTGCTAGCAGCACCTCTACAGTGTTGATCCGCTTCATTTTCGCCCCCGGGTGCGACCTGTCCGTTTGATTTCTTCAAGGGATACTGGGTGCTCATGCTTGAATATTTCGGCAATTTGACCTGTTGCGCCCAGTGCCGTGGCAATGAGTACAAGCCCTTCGAGGGTTATTTGCCCATGAGACTCGAATCGTTTAATGGTGGACTCGGAAACACCCGCCATCTGCGCCAAGGTTCTACGGGAAAGGTTCTGCGCCAATCGGGTTTCCCGTGCGTTAGCACCGACCTGCTGGGCCAGTTCGCCAGGCGCAAGCAGAGAGTGGGTCAGGGCCATAGTAACTCTCTCAATAAAGGGTCATTTATAAAACACTATATACTAAAACTGGCTATAAAAGCTCAAAAATGAGCCATTCATATAAATATTCAGTTCAGTCTCAGGCGCAGAAAGTGTCACCTAACCTTAATGCTCGCGGCTACCTGTAGCGGAACCTCTTCGGCTTCTTAGCCTCGAACCTTTGCCACTTATACCGAAGGTATTGCGATGCGCGTTACTCCTTTGCTTGTTTCGTTTGCTGTTATGTCGTTGTTCGCTACTTCTGCCGCAGCAGCAAATAAACCCTCTGCAACAGCACTCCAGGCACTAGGCCAGCAAACCCGCCAGCTTGAACGTATTCACAGCATGGTAGTGGCCTACAATGGCGAGATTATCCATGAACATCATCAAGGTGGGCCGGGGGTGGCATCGCCTGCCAATATTAAATCGCTCTCCAAAACCGTGCTGGCAGCGGTCACTGGTGCGGCGATTGAGGCGGATATTATCGACTCCGTCGAGCAGCCCATGGTGGATTTGTTTGGCGAGCATCTTCCTAGCGGTGTTGATCCAAAAGTCAGCGAGATCACGGTGGCCCATCTACTCGCACTGCAGGCGGGGCTTGAGCGTACCTCCGGCAGTAACTATGGCGCTTGGGTAGCCAGTGACAACTGGGTTAACGATGCCATTACTCGCCCTTTTGTGGATGAACCCGGCGGGGAAATGCTCTATTCAACCGGCACCAGCCATCTGCTTTCCGCCGCACTCACCCATACCAGCGGTGAGACGACCCATGCGCTTGCACAACGCCTGCTAGGCGATCCGCTCAATATCACTATCCGCCCGTGGCTACGCGACCCGCAAGGCATCTATTTTGGTGGCAATGATATGCAGCTCTCACCACGGGCATTGATTGAGGTGGGCGAGCTGTATCGCAACGACGGGCTAGTCATTGATGAATCTGGAAATGAGCAGCGGGTTCTGCCGGAAGGCTGGGTAGAAACATCGTGGCAGCCGCGTGGCACCTCTCGCTGGACAGGCGACGGATACGGTTTCGGTTGGTTTATTACTCAGTTAGCGGGGGAAAATGTTTACTACGGGCGCGGCTATGGTGGCCAAGCGCTGTTTGTTATTCCCGAGCGTGAGATGACAGTCGTGATCACCTCAGACCCCAACCCACCCTCGCCGGGCGGGCAGTTCCAGCAGCGGCTGAATGGGCTGGTGGAGGAGCTATTGGCGCAAGACCCGCAGTAGCTACCGGTTAAACGCCGGACACAATAAAACGCTTCAATTTATAACAGATTCATCGCGATAAAGGCGCAGGTAGCGCCAAACAGCGCGAATCCCAGCAGTAACGCCACGCCATCGCGGGCAACCAGGCCTAGCCCCAACAGCGACAGCGCCAGCCCCGCGCCGTTGGCTGAAAAGGGGATAAACTCCATGGGCGGCATGGCGAGTGCGATAAGCAGGCACACAACCGCCGTTACGCGGATACCGATATACCCAGTCAGCCACGGCAGACGAACCTTCAGCAGCCCGTCCACCCAGCGGGCGGGCTTTTTCATGTAATGAATGCCTTTATCAAACTTTTGGCGCGAAATTGAGCGCTTTAATAGCCATTTAGGCAGCCAAAACGTTTCACTACCCGCTAATAATTGCACTGACACCAGCAACACCAGCGCGGCCATCAGCGTGGGCATACCGGGTATATCGCCAATAATCGGCGTCAGGGTAATTAAGCCAGCCACCAGCAGGAGCGGCCCAAACGAGCGCCGACCTACGGCATAAACCACATCATCAACGCTGATTCGAGGAGCGTCCTGCTCCATGTTCTCTATTGAGTCAATTAGGTCCATTAAATTCGAGTCTTCATTGCGGTTATGCATCGTGGTTATTGCGCTCCTCTACGTGCAGTTTGGTGCGGATAAAATCACTGTGGCTGACATGTAGCAAATCCGCGAGGCGGCGAATGCGGTGCTCTTCTAGCGGGTCAACATTGCCGTCGGCCCAAGCCAGTTGCCACATTTGTGCCACCAACTCACAGCGCTGGCCGTAGTTATAGTGCTCTTTAATCAGGCTAACGAACTGGTAGTGATCAACGGCCTCATCTACTTCCGCCTGAGCAAGCGACATTAGCTCTTCTACATCGCTTTCGCTTAGTCGGTAGCGCTCAATTAGCATGCTGCGCAGTGTGGCCAGCTCTTCGTCGGTGGTGTCGTAATCAGCGCGGACGATTTCACACAGCAGCGCGGCGGTGGCAAGCTCCAGCGTCAGCGTTTGGTTTTCACGCTGTTCAGGTTGCGCCAGCGTGCGTTGGAAAAAATCACTAATGGCATTCAGCATTGGGGTCTCCATTTAGCATGGTTAGTGCTGATCAAGCAGAACTTCCAAGCTATCTGCCGTCAGAATCTGCACTACCCATTCATCTAGCTGTGCGTCTGAAGCCAATGTTAGGCGCTGATCTGCCCAATCGGGCATCTCGCCAAACTTTAAGGCGATTTGCTTACGCAACGTACCTTCCACTCCTTCATGACGCCCTTCTTGACGCTCTTTCTCTCGCTCAAAGCGCTCAACAGTGTTGACATAAGGCATGTGTTTTTCCTCCTGTATGGCGTAGACCGCCTGGACAAATTCGGACTCCAGTGCTCTCGGTAGCTGGAGCATCCAGTCGATAATATTGAACAACCGTACAATCTGTTCACGGCTGTAGCCCCGTTCATACAGCAGCCGAATGAGAGCAATCTTGACATCCTTGCGTGTGGCGCCGTCCTTCAATCGCTTAGCGTAGACCTGGGCCATCACCACCAGCGCAAAGACATTGTCGCTGGTTTCCAGCTCCGTCCAGCGAGCTTCCCAATCAATCAGTTTAGCCGTGGGGAAGGTAAAGGTCAGCTCGCACCCCCAACGCTGATAGCGGAAAGTAGTGGGTCGGAAGCTATCGCGGGTATCAGCCAGCACCGCCAGGCTCACCACGTCCACCCCATAGCGGTCACGGAGCCGGTACTGATAGGTGTACATTCGCTCAGCAAAAGCCTCCTCCGGCTCTCCCTGCACTTCAACGTGGATCAGCACCCAAGTCTCGCTGCCATCTTGTGCATAGACCTTGATCAGCTTATCAGCGTAACGCCTACCACTGTTGGCATCCGCCGTGATCTGCTGTAGCTCCTTATCGAGAAAGCTAAAGCCTTTCGACCAATCCACTTGTTCATGAATGGCTGGGAACAATAGCGCCAAAAACTCTTGGAAGTACCCTTCCAGCGCCATCTTCCAAGGGCTGTCGTGGTCGGCGGGTCGGGAGGTATCCGCTTCGCTCATGCAAGCTCCTATTTCAACTACTCGAATCTAGCATAGAGCTCTTCTGGCTAGATATCCTTACCTCAATCCTGCTTGGTGAGCTGCTCTCTTAATTGCTTGGGCACTTGCTTAATGATCAAGCGATCCTGGGCAGCATCGTACTCAATGCTTGAACCAAGCAGGTGGGAGTCAAAACTAATCGAGACGCCGCCCGCACGCCCGGTGAAGCGGCGAAATTGGCTCAAGGTGCGCTTATCGGGGGGGATTTCCGGCGAGAGCCCGTAATCGGCGTTGCGGATATGCTCATAAAACGCTTTGGGCTGCTGTTCGTTGACCAAGCCGGAAAGTTCTTCCAGGGTCATCGGCTCGCCACGGCGCAATTGCTCATTGGCGTAATCGACCAGCGTGTCGGTTTTTTCACGGCTCACTTCGTCGTCGTAATCCTCTTTCTCGACATAGTCGCTAAACGCTTTTAGTAGCGTGCGGGTTTCCGCCGGGCCATCAACGCCCTCTTCCATGCCCAGTAAGGCAACCAAGCCCTCGGCGAGTTTTTTGCCGCCGCGATCTTTTAGGAACGAGACATACTGCGCACTCGGGGCATCGCTCTGCCACTGGGTAAGATTGATGCGCGCTGCCAGCGTAAGCTGGCTGGTATTGAGCTGGGCCGCGGGCACCGCGTGGTGCTCAGCATTAATGCCAATCCCTTCACGCTGGTGAACCAGTGCGATCAGCAGAGTTTCCGTATCGCCCTGGCGCTGGTGGCTGATCACTAGGTAACCACTGACTGACAACTGCTCTTGAAGCTGCTTGGCCAGCCGTTCGGCCAGTGCCACAGAAAGCTCAGCAAAACTCTGTTCATCGGCAAGATAAGCACGCAGCCACACCGCAAGCGGCCCTGCTGATTCGCCCTCGTCGGCAAAGCGCCCCCAACCTTTGGGCTTAGTGTTGTAGGTGTCGTTCAGCGCACCCACTAGGCTTGTCATTACCGGGTCGTCGCTGGGAGCCGCCTGTTCTTGGGGCGCAGCGGTTAGGGTTAGGCGCTCACCGTCTAGTGTCGGGTCAAGGCGGTGCACAATACTTTGCAGTAGTGGCATAAAGGTCTACTAGCTTCCAGGGTTTAAAAAGGATCAGGGTTTAAGGCGGTAACCGGTGCGAAAAATCCAGCCAATCGTGGCCAAGCAAGCCACCAGGAACAGGGTGATCATGCCCACGCTTGCCGCTAGGCTAACATCGCTAATACCGTAAAAGCTCCAGCGAAAGCCGCTCACTAGGTACACCACAGGATTGGCCAAGGTGATGGTTTGCCAAAACGGCGGCAGCATATCAATAGAGTAGAAGCTGCCGCCCAAAAAGGTCAGCGGCGTGATCACCAGCAGCGGCACCAGCTGTAGCCGGTCAAAGCCATCCGCCCATATACCAATGATAAAGCCGAGCAGGCTAAAGGTGACCGCCGTTAGCACGAGGAAGAAGAGCATCCAAAAGGGATGAGCAATCTCCAGCGGCACAAAGAAGTTTGAGGTCGCCAGGATAATCAGCCCCAGCAAGATCGATTTTGAAGCTGCCGCGCCCACGTAGCCAATCACTATCTCTAAATGTGAAATAGGCGCTGAAAGCAGCTCATAAATACTGCCGGAAAACTTCGGGAAAAAGATACCGAAGGAGGCGTTGGAAACGCTTTGCGTCAGCAGCATCAGCATAATCAGACCCGGCACGATAAAGGCGCCGTAGCTAACCCCATTGACCTCACTGATCCGCGAGCCGATCGCGGCACCGAACACCACAAAATAGAGCGATGTGGAGATGACAGGCGAGACAATGCTCTGCAGTAACGTGCGGCGCGTACGGGCCATTTCGGCCATATAGATGGCGCGAACGGGGTGAAGATTCATGCGCGCTCCTTAACCAAATCGACAAAAATATCTTCAAGCGAGCTTTGCCGAGTATTGAGATCTTTAAAGGTAACCCCTTCCCGCTCCAGCGCAGTTAAAAACTCTGAAATCGCGTGACCGTCCTCTTCCTGGCTGCCATCGTAGGTATAGATCAATTCAAACCCTTCAGCGGCTAAGCTTAGTTCAAAGCGTTGTAGGTTCGCAGGTATCTCTGTCAGCGGGCTGTGTAAGTTCAGTGTTAGCTGCTTGCTGCCCAACTTGCTCATCAAGGCGGCTTTCTCTTCTACCAGCACCAGTTCACCGCGATTAATGACGCCGATGCGGTCGGCCATCTCTTCGGCTTCTTCGATGTAGTGGGTGGTCAATATGATCGTCACGCCGTTATCGCGCAGTTGGCGCACGACATCCCACATCTCACGGCGCAGTTCAACGTCGACCCCGGCGGTGGGCTCATCCAGAAATAGAATGCGCGGCTCATGCGATAGCGCTTTGGCGATCAACACACGGCGTTTCATGCCGCCCGAGAGCGTCATGAGCCGGTTGTTGCGCTTATCCCAGAGCGCCAGCGACTTGAGCACTTTCTCGATATGGGCCGGATTAGGCGCTTTGCCAAACAGGCCGCGGCTGAAACTAACCGTGTTCCAGACGGTTTCAAATGCTTCGTTGGTCAGTTCTTGGGGCACTAGCCCAATGCGCTCGCGGGCTTGGCGGTAGTGGGTAATATTATCAAACCCATCGACCATGACATGGCCAGCGGTGGGATTGACCAAGCCACACACCACGCTAATCAGCGTTGTTTTCCCTGCTCCATTGGGGCCAAGCAGCGCAAATATTTCGCCACGGTGAATGGTTAAATCAATATGGGTTAACGCCTGAAAGCCACTTTCATAGGTTTTATTCAGGCCGCTAATAGTAATAATTGGGTCGTTCAAGGCGTACTCCTCACACCGCGGTTTAACAACCGCGGTGCTTGACGGCCTTTTAGGCGAAATTAAGAGCGTTTGGTTAGGAAAAGTTAAGTGCGGCTGGTGACTTCGAGCAGGTGATAACCAAACTGGGTTTTCACCGGGCCGTGCACTTGGCCGACCTCGTCATTGAAGACGACCTTATCGAACTCAGGCACCATTTGGCCGGGGCCAAAACTGCCGAGGTCGCCGCCTTGGCGGCTGGAGGGACAGCTGGAGTGCTCTTTGGCGACTTCAGCAAAATCACGGCCGTTTTCGATTTCTTTCTTGAGTGCTAGGCACTGCTCTTCGCTGCTGACTAGAATGTGGCGGGCGCTGGCTTGTGTCATAAGTTGCTCCTGACTAAGTAGGTTCTGAGAATCATTCGGGGCAGTAGTTTACCACGGCTTACCCAGGGCTCCGCTATAACGCAACGCTTCACCGACACTGGCCAAGGCGCGCTCGTGAGCGCTTACCGCCGCTGGCCCGCGAGTACAGCTAACGATCACCCACGGCCCTTCGGTGGTGGTCTCAACGTTGGCACGCTCGGCAATACCGGCATCGCAACTGCGCCGCTGCTGAGTGCCGGTTTTATGGGCAAAGTTTATGCCTTCCCCCAGGCCCGCTTTAAGACGCCGTTTGCCGGAACTGGTTCGCTGCATCACCGCTAATAGGGTTTGTCGCTGCTCGGCGCTTAAGTCATCTATGCCGCCGTGCAGGCTAGCTAGTAAGTCGCCAAAGGCGCGTAAGGTGCCCACGTTTTCGCCGGTGGCTTCATAGGCATCAAACGCCTGGTCGTAATCGGGCTGGGTAAAGGATTCTGTGCGAACGCCTAACGCGCGGGCCAACGCCTGGGCACGCTGGCTTACCGCATGCTGGCGCAGAGCGATAAAATCCATTCCACCAAGCGCGCGCGCATCAGGGTGAAGCTCGCCATAAACGCCCTGGCGCACGCCGACCAGTTTAGAGATGGGGCCGATCTCGTCAGGGTTGCCGCCGCTTGCCGCGATCATGGTACGAGCGCGCTCGTTGACGGCATCCAGCCCCACTCGATCAATCAACATATCGGTAGCGGTGTTATCGCTGACGGTAATCATCTGCTCCATCAAGTAGCGGATGGAGATGGGCGTACCGGGGTCGTGCCAGTTGGTAGGTCCCGCGCCATCGACAAAGTCACTTTGGGCAAGCGTTAGCCGCTCATCCAGCGTCAGGGTGCCTGCCTGACGTTCGGCCAGCACTTGCGCCGCCACCGGTATTTTAATCAGCGAGGCTAAATACCAAGGGGCATCGGCGCGCCAGGAAAAAGCTTCACCACTGACGAGGTTTTGTACATAAACGCCCAGTTCGCCCTCAAATACCCCTTCGATAGCCTTCAAACGAGAGGCTAAATCGCCCTGCCAAGCGCTCTGCTTATCGACTTCATAGTACCAATTTGTTTCGTACCCATGTGCGTGTGCAGGGAGCACTATGAGCAGTGCAATCGCAATAAAAAACCCGCATTGAATCCAGTATCGCAAATCGTTACTCCAGCCGTTATTAATCGCTTTTAGCGGTGGTTAGCCATCCAGCGGGTCAGCCCAATCCACGCCGCGGCGCCAAGTATCAACAGGCCACCCACGCCCAGTGCCTGTGGGTAGGTGTACATTCCCTCGCCTTCCCACAAAAAGCGGAGCACTAAAAAGATCATCACAATATGGAAAATAAACGCTTTCAGGGCATCTGAACCGACCATCGTCAGCGGTAAAAGTGCCTTGGCGGCTTTGGCGCCCCCGGCTAACGCCAGCGCTAACAGCACCAGTGCCCCGCCCAAGCTAAACAGCATGAACTCAAGCCCTGGCGGGTGTTTACCAACATTATTGGCAACGGCGAGCATCGCCGCTTGTACATCGCCACTGGCAAACGCCAGTGCATAAAACCCCGCCACCATCAGCGCACCCAGACCCAGTAGCGTAAACACTAAGCGTCGGCGAGAGGCCGGTTCAAAATAGCAACGGAGTAACGCTTCACCGATAAGCAGCCCGACTAGAATCATCGGTGCGCGGCTGATCTGCCCCCAGGTGTAATGGTCTTCGTGATCCACTAGCAGCGCTTTCAGAATATCGTTGCCACCAAACGTAAGACTCTGCAGCCAGACGGTCAGCGCGGTTAATGCACCAATCGTAGCGAGTCGACTCCACAGCGGTGCCCGCGCCCATAGCGGTAACATCAGCGGCACCCAAAGCAGCGCAATGGCATAGAAACCTAAGATTTCGACCCAAATCGCAAAGCGCCCATAGAGCAAGGCATCGACGATCTCGTTAGGTGGGTAGTAGGGAAGCATTTCAAAGATAGTCAGCGCCTTGTACCAAAACCATACTTCTACGGCACGTAGCCAGAGCTTTAAGCGGCGCCTTGGCCAATCGTCACTTTGGGTATGCGAAAGAAACGCCACGGCCAGCGCGATGCCAAACACCATAATAAACAGCGATGAGGAGAATTTGGTCAGAAAATGGATCGGCACCATTCCCCAATCGGGCACATTTCGAATGCCGACGAGACCGCTAATGGCGTGGCTTATGATCATTAAGCCAATGGCTAGACCTCGCGCCAAATCAATCGCTTCTATACGACCTTCTGCTTTGGGCAGTTGGGGCTTTTCTGTCCAGTTCAGAGGCATCCAATTCAGCGGCATCGAAACGTCCTTGTAGGGGCAAGGATCAAATCATTACGCAAAACGAGGCGTTACACCATAACCAACAGACTTCCTCTAGGCCCAGCCAGCGTCCACCGCCAGCTCTTGGCCAGTAATGGCTTTGCTTTCCGCGCTGGCTAAAAACAGCACGGCGGGAGCGATATGTTGGGGCTCAAGGCGAATTTTTAGGCACTGGCGCTCTTGAATGGTGATTTCGTCCTCGGGACTAATCCACTTTTCGATCTGCCGTTCGGTCATCACTGCGCCGGGCACCAGCGTATTAACGCGAATATTGTGTTCGCCCAGGTCGCGGGCCAGGCTGCGGGTTAAGCCATGCACTGCGGCTTTGGCGGTGACGTAGGCGGGCAAACCGCCGAGCGCCATTTGTACACTGACTGAGCCAAAATTAATGATCGACCCTCCGCCCGTTTGCATCATCTGTTCAGCCGCCGCCTGGGCGGCAAAGAACATGGGTCGTAGGTTGAGCGACATGCGTTCATCCCAGTAGGCAGCATCGACATCCTGCCAACGGTGACGATCATCGCTTGCGGCATTGTTCACGAGCGTATGGATCGGCCCGACGTTTTGGCCGGTATCGGCGATGACCTTTTGCAGACTTTCCACATCGCGAATATCGCAGTGGTGGTAAAGCGGTGGCTCCCCGGCTGCGGCACTAAGCTCGGCGACCAACGCCTCGCTGGCTTCGTCGTTGATATCGACAAATACCACCCGTGCGCCCTGATGATGAAAGGCACGGGTCAGCGAAGCACCAATGCCGCTGCCGCCGCCGGTAATAAAGACCACACGCTGCTCAAGGCACCTATAACGCGCTAAGGGCTGGTTCATAGCGGCTCTCTCTTGATGTTGTTGTTATCTCAGGTGGCCGTCTTCACATATCCACCCACTGCCCACCGGCGGCGGACGAGGCCAGTGCGCGGGTAATAAACGTTAAACCATCGACACCGTCGGCCACGCCCGGTGTTTGCATCGCCAGCTCATCAGCGTGGTCACCCCGTTGGTGGGCGTGAATTTGCACGGCGAAATCGCGATAGAGCTGGGCGAAGGCTTCGAGATAGCCTTCCGGATGCCCCGGTGGAATTCGCGCAGCCGCCATGGCGGCGTCGCCTAGGCCTGGGCCGTTGCGAGTCAATAGCCGTGTGGGCTCACCCAGCGGCGAATGGACTAACTGATTGGGCGTTTCCTGGCGCCAGGCAAGGCCACCAAGGCTTCCATAAACGCGCAGCTGCAGGCCGTTTTCGTTGCCCGGCGCGACTTGGCTCGACCAAAGCATTCCCCGGGCTCCGCCCTTGAAGCGCAGCAGCATATGGACGTTGTCATCCAGCGCGCGCCCTTCGACAAAGGTGTGCATATCGGCGGCGAGTGATTCCAGTTGCAACCCAGTGACATAGCGCGCCAGGTGATACGCGTGAGTGCCGATATCGCCTAAGCAGCCAGCTGGCCCGCTACGTTTGGGATCGGTGCGCCATTCGGCCTGCTTTACGCCGCTCTCTTCCAAGCGGGTGGAGAGCCAATCTTGCGGGTACTCCACCTGGACGACGCGGAGATCACCCAGCTCACCGTTGGCCACCATCTCGCGCGCTTGGCGAACCAATGAGTAGCCGGAGTAGTTATGGGTCAAGCCAAAGAACAATCCCGTCCGTTCCACCAGCTCGGCGAGGGTTTGCGCCTCTTCCAGGGTGATCGTCATCGGCTTGTCGCAGATAACGTGAAAGCCTGCTTCTAAAAAGATGCGCGCTACGTCGAAGTGCACATGGTTGGGCGTGACAATGGCGACCACATCAATGCCATCCGATCGCTGCCGCTCTGCTTCGGCCATGGTTTGGTAGTCGGGATAAGCGCGATCTGCGGCCACGTGCAGTTCTGCGGCCGCGGCCCGGCTGCGCTCGGGGTCAGAGGCAAAGGCCCCGGCCACCAGTTCGTAATGGTCATCCAACCGAGCAGCGATGCGGTGTACCCCGCCGATAAATGCTCCCTGGCCACCGCCGACCATGCCCAGGCGCAGCCGACGCGGCGTGTCGTGTTGAGTACTCATGTCGTGTTGCTCTCCGCTGTCATTGAATTAATTGGTTGAATTAATTGAGGCGCGTTATTAAAGACCGAGGATACGGCGATTGGCGGCCTGGTCGGAGCCGCCGTCAGCGAAGTCATCAAACGCCCTCTCGGTGACATGAATAATGTGGTCGCGGATAAAGGTTGCGCCTTCACGGGCGCCGACTTCTGGATGCTTCAAGCAGCACTCCCACTCCAGCACCGCCCAGCCGTGATAGTCGTTAGCCGCCATCCAGGAAAAGATCGACTTGAAGTCGATTTGGCCATCGCCCAGGGAGCGAAAACGCCCTGCGCGCTCCGTCCACGACTGGTAGCCGGAATAAACGCCTTGCTTGGGGCTGGGATTAAACTCGGCGTCCTTAACGTGGAACATCTGAATATGGTCGCGATACACATCCAGAAAGCCGCGGTAGTCGAGCTGCTGCAAGATCAGGTGGCTAGGATCATAAAGGATGTGGCAGCGTGGATGGTTGCCGACCCGATCGAGGAACATCTCAAAGGTGATGCCATCGTGCAGGTCTTCGCCGGGGTGGATCTCGTAGCAGAGGTTCACGCCCGCCTCGTCAAAGGCGTCCAGAATCGGCCGCCAACGTTTCGCCAACTCATCGAACGCGGTTTCGATCAATCCTACCGGTCGCTGGGGCCAGGGGTAGACGTAGGGCCACGCAAGCGAGCCCGAAAAGGTGCCGTGGTCGGTTAAACCAAGGTTTTGCGACGCCTTGGCTGCTAGCTTTAGCTGTTCGACGGCCCACGCCTGACGCACTTTGGGATTACCGCGCACTTCGGGTACCGCAAAGCCATCGAACATCTCATCATAAGCGGGATGCACCGCCACTAGCTGGCCCTGAAGGTGGGTGGAGAGTTCGGTGAGTGCTAAGCCGTGCTGGGCCAGAGTGCCTATCACCTCATCACAGTAAGTGCGGCTCTCGGCAGCGCGTTTTAAATCGAACAGGCGGGCATCCCAACTGGGAATCTGTACGCCCTGATAACCCAGCCCCGCCGCCCAGCCAGCAATGCTATCCAGGCTATTAAAAGGAGCTTCGTCACCAGCGAACTGGGCGAGAAAGAGCGCAGGCCCTTTGATTGTTTTCATAGGACTCTCTCAATATCGTTTGGATTCAGTGAGCAGATAGGCGCGGGTGGGGTTGGTGTTTTTCACCCGCGCCTTTTGGTCATACCGTGATCAGAACGGCGAGTCAGGGAAGTAGTACTGCTCGGCGTTCTCCTGGGTAATCAGCGGCGAACCCAGAATGTATTCGCCCAGCACGGGGCCATTGGAGACAAAGTGCTGAACGGTCAGATCCATGGCGGTGGCAATCATCGCGGGCGGATAGAGCACATCCACCGGCACCAGCTCATCACCGTCCATGACCCGCTTGATGATGTCCTTCATGCCCGCCCCGCCGACGATAAACAGCTCTTCTTCGCGATCCGCTTGGCGTACCGCCTCAATGACACCCAGCGCAATGTCGTCATCCTGCGCCCAAACGGCATCGATATTCTCGAAACGTGCTAAATAGTCCTGCATGACCTCGAAACCATCATCGCGATTCCAGTTGGCGTGCTGCATATCGAGAATATTGATCTCAGAGCCTTCAATCGCCTCTTGGAAACCTTGCACACGTTCGTCGTCAATCACCGTGGGAATACCGCGCAGCACCACAATGTCGCCTTCATCATCAAGGCGTTCGCGGATGTATTCGCCGGAAACGCGGCCTAACTCATGGTTGTTGCCCGCGACATAGAGATCCTGGATCCCCTCTTCCGTCAGGCCTCGATCTACCACGGTCACGAACACGCCGGATTCTTTAACCCGGCGCACCGGATCGGTCAGCGGGCCAGACTCGAACGGCAGCACCACCAGCGCATCAATATTTCGCAGCGACACCAAGTCCTC
>NZ_PJBT01000029.1:0-24316 GCF_002836035.1 Halomonas sp. MES3-P3E
ACCGGTGGCCAGTTTTACTTGACCACTACACTTCGACCTTTTTAAG
The DNA here is from genome assembly GCF_002836035.1 of Halomonas sp. MES3-P3E. NCBI lineage: Bacteria > Pseudomonadati > Pseudomonadota > Gammaproteobacteria > Oceanospirillales > Halomonadaceae > Halomonas > Halomonas sp. MES3-P3E. The sequence goes on from NZ_PJBT01000029.1 coordinate 47, forward strand.
ATTGGAGTGGGCCCCTCCAGTTCACACACCGTGGGGCCTATGCAGGCAGCTTTTAAGTATGTAAACGCGCTGCGCGAAAACAACCTGCTTAATGATGTGGAACATCTTGAGGTTCATCTTTATGGTTCGCTATCAGCGACAGGGGTTGGGCATGCCACCGATCATGCGATCATTATGGGGCTGATGGGAGAACGTCCTGACACGATTGATCCCACGCTGATTGAGCCATCCATAAAATCGCTAAAAGAGAGTAGGCGGTTAAATCTGGGTCGACAAAAAGAAGTAACTTTTACGTGGGATAGCGATATTTATTTTCATGAAGAGTGTTTGCCTCATCACCCCAATGCCATGAGGCTGGCTGCGTTTACGCCTCAACGCCAATTATTGTATGAGAACACCTATTATTCGGTGGGTGGTGGTTTTGTAGTAGAGCAAGCCCAAGTGGATATGCCGCTAGACGATTTGGATGGGGCTATTATTCCGTACAACTTTGACACCGCCGATGAGCTCTTAGCGCTATGTAAAAAGGAGCAGCTAAGCGTCAGCCGATTGATGCTGGAAAATGAGAAGGTTTGGCGGACAGAGGAGGAGGTTAGAAACGAGCTGTGGCGTATCTGGCAAGTCATGTGTGAATGCATTGACAATGGATTGGCCCATGAAGGGGTATTGCCTGGTGGCTTGAACGTCAAACGACGGGCCAAGTTGCTTCACCAACGCCTTCAAGCGGCAGAGCAGAATGATTGCCTGATCGCCTCGACGTTTTCTGCGATGGAATGGGTGAATATCTTTGCCCTCGCCGTCAACGAAGAAAACGCCGCGGGCGGGCGCATGGTCACGGCGCCCACCAACGGCGCCGCGGGCATTATTCCCGCCGTCTTACACTATTATATGAAGTTTCAGCCCAACGCCTGCGAGAAAAATGTAGTGGATTTTCTGTTGGCGGCTGGCGCCATTGGCATTCTCTGCAAGAAAAATGCTTCTATTTCTGGCGCCGAAGTGGGCTGCCAAGGGGAGGTCGGGTCGGCATGTGCCATGGCGGCAGCCGGTTTAGCTGATGTGATGGGAGGAACGCCGGAACAAGTAGAGCACGCAGCAGAAATTGGGTTGGAACACAATTTAGGATTAACCTGCGATCCTGTGGGTGGATTAGTTCAGATTCCTTGTATCGAGCGCAACGCCATCGCAACGGTAAAGGCGATCAATGCCGCTCAGATGGCATTACGCGGCGATGGCACTCACTTTATATCGTTGGATAAAGTCATTCGTACCATGCGCGATACAGGGAGAGACATGTTGGATAAATACAAAGAAACATCCAAAGGTGGGTTAGCCGTTAATGCCATTGAGTGTTAACAAGCCCTAGTAACGATGCAGCAACACTCTGATAGTAACCCAATGCCTAGTATGAATCGCGTCAGGCGGACGCTTGCTCCGCGAGCGGCTGCAACGCCGTATCCTGTTGTCGCTGATAAGCTTTGATGCGTTCAACCAAGTACTCAGCGTCAGCCGCCACGCCAGAGAACCTTCCAGAGCCCCAGGTATGCAGCCATGGCAGGCCAATAAAGTAGAGGCCGGGCTGTTGGGTGACACCGCGTTTGTGTATGGGATGGCCCTGACCATTGAATACCGAAGCATCAAGCCAGTGAAAGTCAGGGCGAAAGCCGATGCACCAGATAACGGCGCTAATCCCTGCGTCGACCAGATTTAGCTCGGAACGCTCTTGGTTCGGTTCCCAGCATGGCGTGTACTCGGACGCTGGTGGGGCCTCGATACCCTGGGAGGCGATATAGGCATCAATTCGCTGGTTTATGTTGCAGTAAACACTGTCGGCATGATCGAGGTTGGCTTGCAAATTATCGCGAAAGATAAAGTCCCCATTGCGGTACTCTTCTAATAGCCCGAATAGCTCCATACCTTCGAGAGCGAACTTGCGCAGGTCGATCTCCCGGCCCCCGTCACGTCCTGTGACATAGTGGTTGGTGTTATCTCTTACTCCCTCACGTAATGGGTGCTGATCGACCGACATCTCGTAGTAGCCCATTTCATCAAGCCATTCGACAACATCTTTGCCGCGATATTGACGCGCCACGCGCGGGGCATCACCAGTGGCGAGGAAGACTTTTCGCCCAGCAATGTGCAGGTCTTCGGCAATCTGGGCGCCAGATTGGCCGGAGCCCACCACCAACACCGCCCCCTCGGGTAACTGTTCAGGGCTTCGGTATTCCGCGGAATGTAGCTGGAACAACCGATCGGGCAATCGCTCTGCCATACGTGGAATGATAGGGAGATGATAACCGCCGGAGGCCACCACGATCTGATCCGCGCTAAACTCACCCGCGGAACTCTTCACTGCGTACTTCCCGTTGCTATTCAGACTGACGCGATTAACGGCAACGCCTTCGAGGGCGGGAGGCTGAACCTTGGCGGCAAAGCGGTCAAGGTAAGCGACGATGTCGTCTCGTTGCATAAAGCCTTTAGGGTCATCTCCGTCGTAGGGGTGATCGGGTAGCTGGCACTGCCAATTCGGCGTCACTAAGGTGAATGAATCCCAACGCGCTGTCTGCCAGCTATGCATTAAGCTGTGTTTCTCTATAACGAGATGGTCGATTGCCTGTTGTTGAAGGTAGTGGCTGACGGATAGCCCCGCCTGACCGCCACCGATGATAATGGCAGAATAGTGCTTACGTAGGTCTTTCATATCGCTCTCTCTTTGCAACGATTGATGAGATGTTTGATGTGCTAGTCGATGCGGATAATTTCGACCATGTCCTGCGGATTATTGCCAAACTGCTGGGCTTTGGCCTTGATAGCCGTCGACTGATCCATGGCACTGGAGCAGAAGAAGCCGAATTTTTGTTCGACGCGCTGGCTGGCCGCCTCTAGGGCTATGTCGGCGCGTTCCACAAAAGCATCGACGCTGAGACGCTCGCCGACCTGGAAGTACTCCTTTAAAACGGTGGAGGGTGAGTAACACTGGTCTTCGCTGCCGTCTGGCCAGCGAACGTGGAAGTGTATGGCTGGCATGCTCAAAGCTCCTGTTGGGGAATGGGCATTTGGGGACGACTCAGTCCGGTTAATGGAGTCGTTGAAAGGTCATGGAACAACTGGCGATCATTGTCGGTTTCTACCCAGAGCTGCGGTGAGGAAACGATCTCGCCGATCTGCGCGGCGGCGATGCCACGGGCATGGAAGCGCTCCAGCAGCATGGGGAGGTGTTCATGATCCGTGGTGAGCAGGTAACCGAAGCTAGGAAAGGTGCAAAGCCAGTCCTGCCAAGTGACTCTCTCGGGTTTCGGGGTGGCGTCAAGGTTAATGCTCACGCCTACATCAGCGCTCTCCATGAGCATTAAGGTGGTACCGAGGAGACCGGCCTGGCTGATATCTTTGGCTGCGATAGCCAAGCCCGCTTCAGCAATACAGGGAAGCAGTTCGATGTCGTCACGCAAACGCTCAGCGGGCGCCGTTGTGGCCGCGTTCCAATTCAGATAGGGCGCTTGATAGGCGCCGCGCAGGTCGATAGCCGCCACTAATAATTGCCCAGGCCGCGCCGCAAAACTGCTCAGCAGGCATTGGGCTCGACCCAGGATGCCGACCGCCAATTGCGGCTGATTGGAGCGCAGGTTGGTGTGGCCACCGACGATGGGAATGCGGAAGGTGTCGGCAGCCTCACGCATGCCTTTGGCAATTAGTTCAGCGCTTTCTGGGTCATGGCTCCATAGAGCATTGACGATTGCCTGGGGCCGCCCGCCCATTGCGGCGATATCACTGACGTTAACCATCACCGAACACCAGCCAGCAAACCAAGGATCCTCGGCGACGAAGGCGGTAAGTAGCCCTTCCATCGCCAACAGTGTGTAGCCTTCGCCGCTGGGAATGGCCGCGGTATCGTCTCCGTTGGGATGCCAGCCATCGGGCAGTGCTGTCAGGTTGGGAGCGATCCGCGCGATATCGGCCTTATGGGCAAGACCACTATAATCGTGCACTTTCTGGAGCAGTTCTGTTAGGTCGAGTCGTTGCTTTTGGCTCATGATGCTTGTCTCAGTGCGGGGGCTGAAAGGATCTTAAGCAGCCCAGGCGCCAGCTCAGCGAGAGGTTGGCGTTGACGCCCAGGCACAACAAAGCCGCTAAGAGGAGAGTGGCAAGGGGGGTAGTGGGTAAGGTCGGCCTCCATGACGACATGAGGTCGATCAAGGATTAATTCCTCTCCAATGCTTCGCCAGTGCAACTGTTGAAAAAGAGCCTCATTCTGGGCCTGTACCCGGGCCAAAAAGCGTTGGCAGCCCAATGCATGAGCGCTGGAGACGGCCAGCCGAATCAGCGTGGAGCCTAGGCGGCCTTGGGCGCGGAAGGCTGGGTCAACAGCAAGACGCGAACCATGCCAGAGTCCAGGTTCTGATTCGTGAATACGCACTGTCCCCACCACTTGCTCATACCATCCTCCTGTGCACCCTAAAGCGACGAGTAGGTGGGCTGAGTCATCGATGGCATCTCGGTCGTCCTGATCAAATATTGCCTGCTCATCGCAGAAAACGCGCCGCCGCAATGCCATTGCTTCATCGGTTTCCCAAGGCAGGCTCGCCCACTTGATCCGGTAGTTGGAATAGGCCGAATAGGCGTCGGATGTTGACATCATCGGGCACTCCTCTATTAAGCGTTTCGCGTGCTGTTAGCGCTCGTACTCAGACAACGTTGAACAGGCACCGCAACGCCCGCAGCCCGCTTTGATATCGCTAGAGCGCAACGCTGCGAGCTTGAGACGTCTGCCCAACGGCGCCAGGATCGACTCCATAAAGTCGGCGCTGGGCGGCTTATGGTCTTCTAATGGCGTGCCGTTAATCGGCACGAACGGCACTACAAAGGGATAAACGCCGATTTCGATTAGGTGTTGGCAGGTTTCCAGAATGGCCTCGCGGGTATCCCCGAGCCCGGCAAGAATATAAGTGCTGACTTGCCCGCGGCCAAAGACGTCAACAGCATCGCGAAACGCCTGCATATACTCTTCGATGCCAACCTCGGCCTTGCCTGGCATTAGCGTTTTTCTTAGCGAAGGTGTGACCACTTCGAGATGCATGCCCAGGCTGTCAATGCCAGCTTCCTTCATGCGGGCATACCAAACGGGATCCTTCGGTGGTTCGCACTGCCCTTGCAGCGGAAGATCCACGGCCGCTTTGATGGCTCTGGCACTTTCGCAAAGGACGCTGGCTCCTCGGTCAGACGTGGCTGGCGTTCCGGTAGTCATGACCATATGTTTGACACCGTCGAGCTCGACAGCGGCCTTAGCCACCTCGGCCAGTTGGTCTGGGGACTTATGCGCAATGGTGCGCCCGGCTTGGAGTGATTGACCAATCGAGCAGAATTTGCAGGCTTTGCGCCTGCTCTCATAGCGGATGCATGTTTGCAGTACCGTCGTGGCCAGTACATCGCGGCTATGCAAGGTGGCGATATGCGTGTAGGGGACGCCGTCAGCGGTTTGCAGGTCGTAGAAGTGGGGCGTATCTGCAAAGGTAATATCGGCCATAGGAATCGTGTTTTCAGTCAGCCTATGTCCTTCATCACCTGACACTACGCTAAACGGTGAACGCCATGCCGACTGGGTATAGACGGGCACCATCATAGTGATTCCATCGATGGTTATTGCCTGATGGTCAGAAGGGCCAGCGCCGCCCCGTCGGCTGACATGCTCTTGTGATGCATCCTGCAGGCGTACGCCATGGGTTTGAAGTTCGGTGAACAAGCGTGAGCGATCGGCGAGCTTACTCATCTTCATCTCCTTGGGCATTATGGCCCTGAGCGGAAGTGGCCAGTGGCTGGCAGCAGTGGGCGGGCATATCGTTAATGGCTAAGCTCAACAGTTCAGGGCGCGCATAGTGGCCCACCGAATCCATCATTCGCTTACGCTTGGTAATCAGGGCGAAATCCAGGTCGGCAATAACGATGCCTTCTCCTTTGCTCAGCGGCTCGGCCAAGTGCTTACCTTCTGGCGAGATAATGGCGGTGTTACAGCCATCACGCAGAGCACGTTGTAGCGTGGTGTCGGGGGTAATGGATTCGATTTGGGAGTCGGTTAGCCAGCCGGTGGCGTTAACCACGAAACAGCCCGCTTCAAGGGCGTGATGACGGATGGTTACCTCAATTTGATCCGCAAAGACTGGGCCGACCAGCGAGCCAGGAAACTGGCTGCAGTGGATCTGCTCGTGCTGGGTCATCAGGGCATAACGTGCCAACGGATTGTAGTGCTCCCAGCAGGCCAGGGCGCCAACACGGCCCACGGCGCTATCCACTACCTTCAAGCCCGAGGCATCGCCCTGGCCCCAAATCATGCGTTCGTGGTAGGTCGGCGTGAGCTTTCGGCGTTTCAGCAACAGACGCCCGTCGCTATCAAAGATCAGTTGAGTATTGTAGAGGGTGCCATGATCACGCTCATTAACGCCAAGCACGACGACGATGCTCAGGGTGCGAGCGCGCTCAGCGACAGCATCAGTGATCGGGCCTGGTACCACCACGGCCTGTTCATACAGCCGTAAGTGCTCGGCGCCACAGGCCACGGCGGGGTAGACAAATGAAAAGTACGGATAGTAGGGAACGAAGGTTTCGGGGAACACGATCAGCTCAGCCCCCTTGCTGGCCGCTTCGTCGATTGCATCCAGTACCTTGACCAGCGTGCCGCCAACACTCTCAAGATCGGGAGAAAGCTGAGCGGCAGCGGCCCGCACTATGGTCGTTCCTGTCATGTTTGCTTGTGCCATGACCGCTGCTCCCCTTAGACCGTCCAGGTATCGATGATCAGTGCATCGTCGCGCACGTGAAGCAGCTTGAGGTCAAGCACATCCAGTGGATTGATCGCGCGGATGCCCTCAATGAGTGACGGTTCGCCATGACCATAGAGTGCTTGAAGAGCAAAGCGGCAGGAGTAGACCTTGCCTCCCTCGGCCATAAACTTGGTCAACTGATTGTTGAAATTCATGTGACCGGGAAACGCTTCATCGCCCAGGGTCGGGAAGCCACGCTGGACACCCAAAGTGACGCCAGGGCCATACAGTAAGATGGAGGTTTCAAAGCCTTTACGCAGCAAACGCGTTGCCTGCAGCATATTCACGAAGCCGATCGACCCCTCAAAGGCAACCGTATGAAAAGTTACCAGGGCTTTTTCGCCTGGTTTCGCTTTTACGTCTTCAAAAACCTTCTCTTCGTAGTCGACCAGAAAATCGCCTTTCTTGTTGAGTGGTTGCGTCACTGTAGGCATGTCTAAGCTCCGTTTATTGCGAGTGGGAGAGTCGTTAACCGCCGTGCTTACACAAGCGGTACGATCAATACGGAGCAATCGACGTGCCAATTGATATGATTATTGATCCAATCAATTGTCGATCATGTAGGTCGCTCTAAGCCTAAAAATTGACCAAATTTTTAGGATAAAAAAATAATAAAAGGCTAATGTTTCAAAAAAACTGTGTTTTTCACCTTATTTGTGCACTAAAAGTATGTTTTGCACCATTAAGTACATATGCAATCAATTTTTTATTTGTGCAATCTTTAGTCCATCAGTGATAAGTTTTGGGCGATAAGAAGGGTAGGTAACAATGTTTATTTAACGACGGGGAAGATATGCATACATCTGAGCTGGAACGCTGGCGAAAACGTTTAGACAAGGAGGTCAGCCAGCCAGCTTATCGTCTGGTCGCTGAATTGATTGCTGAAGATATCGGTAGTGGTCGGCTGCAGCCCCGCGAGCGACTGCCCCCGCTGAGAGAACTGGCGGGGGCTTTGAGTATCAATTACACGACGGCGGCGCGTGCCTATAACGAAGCTAAGCTGCGAGGCTTGATTGACTCGCATCCGGGCTCGGGCACTTTTATTAAAGGTAAGGCAGTGTCAGTGAAGCCGAGCAGTGGTTATGAGATGACCATGAACCTAATGATTGAGCCCGCGATACCGACGTTGATTGAACGAGTACGCGATAGCGCTATCTCGGTGTTGGCCCAGCGTGATCTTTACTCACTGCTGCGTTATCAAACCTTTGGTGGCAGCCATCATGACCGTGTGGCTGCGCTCCAATGGCTGGATCGGCGGCTGGACAACACGACACTGGAACAGGTCTTGATATGCCCCGGTATTCACAGCGGCCTGGTTGGGCTACTGATGCAGTTGGTAGCCCCAGGTCAGCTAATTTGTGTCGAAAGCCTGGTCTACCCTGGCCTAAAGGCTATTGCGGCCCAGCTCGGGCTGACCCTGCATTCATTGGAGCGTGACTCCGATGGCCCTCTTGTTCGCTCCTTCGAGGATATCTGTAAGCAGGGTCAAGTGGCCGTTTTGTACATTAATCCCACCATCCAAAACCCCACGACGACGACTATTCCCTTGGGGCGTCGTGAAGCTTTGGCCGATGTTGCCTTGCGCTATAGCATCCCGATTATTGAAGATGATGCTTACACCATGCTCAGCGAAGAGAAGATCGTCCCTATTGCTAACTTGGCCCCTGAGCTCACTTACTATCTGACGGGGACTGCCAAGTGTTTTGGCCCCGGTTTGCGATCAGGATTTCTACACGCCCCCACCAAGCGACAGGCGCAGAGAACCGCTGGGGCGCTTCGAGCCACCTCGGTGATGTCCAGCCCGCTGATTGACGCCCTGGTCACTGAGTGGATAACCGATGGGACGGCAGATGCCATGCTTAAAGCGATCCGTATCGAGGCCATTGCCCGCCTTGAAATAGCCGAGAAGATTCTGGGACGTCAGCGCATCGTGTCTGCCAAAGGTGCTTTCCACCTATGGCTCAAGCTGCCCAAGCACTCTGGCTGGAACCCTTCAGAGCTGGCGGTGCAATTACGTTCACATGGCGTTAGTGCGGTTGCCAGCGCTGCTTTTAGTACCGACAACCATCCCCCTGAAGCTCTGCGCTTGTGCTTCGGTGGTCAACTGACAAGAGAGGACTGGGAGGAAAGGCTGCATTATGTGGCGGATATCATCGACCAGCCTGCCTATCTGTCATCTCTGACGATGTAACCTTGGTCAACTGTCCTCGTGACGGTTTGGTATTGATTAGCCAGACGAATAGTAAAAGCAGTTTAACGCCCATTATCTTCGGCGATAAGTGGCTAGGGGTTCTTATCTCCTTATTTTAATGCACACTGTGGAGCACTACCACGGTTGCGATCCGTCGTCTGATCCGGCTTTTTTGAGGCTTTCTGAGCCTGTACTTGTCAGCTGTGCATAGGCATAGTCCTTAAGTTAGTTTGAACGCTAACAAAGCTATTTATCGCCTAGCTGGTTCGGTTTTGTTTAGGAGGTGCCCGTTAATATGTTGATATATATTGTCTTTTTGATGATCTTTGTGGGCGTGACCGCAGCTCTGTATCAGGTGTATGAAATTCATTACAACATCAACGTCGGCAACGATAAAAAGTTGTCGAAGGCTGATAAAAGCCACTTACAAGCGCTTTCTGACCAAGCCAAAACCGCCACGCAAACCCATGCCCGGCCAGACTTTGATCAAGCGGCAGCCAATGCCTTGAGCCCTAATCTCGATCGGGATATCGCACTGAAGGCTTTTGCTGAAGAGGAAAAAGGCGTCTACGCGATTCCTTTGTTGCGGCGTAAAGCGCGGTTGTGTTTTAACGGCGATAGCAGTGCGAATGTAAACAGCGTAAAAGTGCGTCACTTGCCGTTTTGGAAAACAACGCTGCCGCGTACCAATATACGCGCAGCGTTGATTACACTGGTTATTTTGAACTGTTTCTTGGTTCAGCTACTGGCTGCCATGAGTGTTTATACGCTGGGTTATCCAGTCTCGACACCTTGGCTGGCTTGGTTAAACGACCCCATGGCAGTAATGCTGCTGATTTATGCCTTTATCTTTGCGTCACTGCTTATTACGAAGTTTGATAGATATATGCACGACCTCTATCAACTCGGCAAGCTGTTTAAGAAAAAAGCTGTTTAGCCGTCAGTGCAGCGCGCAATCTCATTAGCCAGTTGTTCCAGCAACGCATCGTAAAGGCCAGCATCCAGCGTCAGACCCACGCCCAAGGGATCCATGACGCCGATATAAGCAGACGTATCGCCAAACACGTTATTGACCATCTTCGGATTGAATTGGGGCTCACTGAAAATGCTGATCGGTGCGGTAAGGCTCTCGTCGGGTCAGGTGACCATTACCTCGCAGCAGCGCATCGGCTGTGTGCCCCTGCGCCCACTCTGCTCATGACGCGGTGGCGCGCACTGAGTGGAATTGGTGATTGAGGGGGAGCTGTTTCTGGCCTACTTGCTCTATACAAAGCGCAAGCGGCAAGGGAGAGCTCTAGATAATGGAGTATTCAACATCAATGGGTCTAAGCTTGCATTTTTAGCGCTTGAAAGGGTAGGTCACCTCTTAAAAGACGCGTCAGAATATAGACAAGCGGGCGTTCTGATGTCCCGTTGGTGCGAAATACTTCCCCTTCGAGGATCGCGCCTTCTTTTAACATTCGGTGCAGCATGTCGAGGTTCCCTCTCGGGACATAGCCCAGTGTGCACCCAGCGCTTTCGATGCGGATAGCATCAGCATCCACAGGGTTCTCAGGTTCGGGGACAAATTGAACGCTGCTGCCTACCTGTAAATCTGTTATCTCAAGCTGTGATTCGTGCCGAAAGCCTGCTATTTCGATTAATACCTCGAAGGCTTCAGGTGGATTGTCGAAAGGGTGAACAAGTTCAAAACCGTCATTGGGTAGCTTGGCGCCACTGTAACCCAGTAAAGCGAAGTCGCTAATGTTGGCATCCTCTGGGATAGCGCGTAGTTCCAGATAACGCCCAAAATCACGACGACTGCGTGGCGGCAAGCGGCGAGTGAAAGCCTCCAGCACCTGATGATTGTGCTCGGCTTGCCTCATAGGAAACGCCGGGTAGCCTCGAAAGCCTAAGCGTTTGGCTTCTGCCAGCTCTGGACTGTCTAGGTCATACACCAGAACCACTTTATCGTCCCGCTTGAACAGTTCACCCACTAGGTGGCGAGAGCGCATTTTGCTCTCGCGTGCCTGCCAATAAAGCAGCAGCCGGTGTGGTTCTACCAAGTGTTCGATTAAGCGGGGCATATCAGTTCTCCAGAGCCTGTAACAGGCGCTCTCTCCTTGTCAGAGTCAAAAACGCTATGAAGTCAGCACGTTGTTGCGTAATGGGATGTGGGATGTCAAAGTAAGTTAAGTCATTCAGGATGTCTCTAAGGTCATCATCGCACCAACGTTGTAAGCGTTCTATCAGTATTGGTCGAATAGCAGGGAATTGCTGACAATACTGAGTAACGCCCTGAATAAGCGGCAGGCGCTTTTTGTCGCCTTTGGCCCAGCGCATGTGGTGCTGCCCTCTTTTAAGGTAGGCATTGAATTCGTTATGGTCGCGCATCATGCGCTGCATTTTCTGGGGCTGCAACTCGTGCCCGAGGCTGGTGCCATTATCAAAATAAGGTGTGTAGCGGGCCGTTGGATCATTTTCTCCCCAAATCAGCCCCCAGTTCTCCTGATGGCGGTCAGTATTGCCGATTAGCGCATCGAAACATAGGCAAAGCCCCCAGTACTGTCGCCAATCATGAGCAAGCCATCCGCCTCTCTCTAACACACGGCTTAGTTCGATAATGGTTGTTAAATTGTGCTGTTTCCCCTTCTCCCTATCGTACTCTGCAATACGCCGTTGCAAGTAATCCCCGCCAGGAAAGTAGCGATCTTCCTCGCTATCAGCATAACCAATGAACCATTCGTTTACTGTACCTGGTTCGTTTCTAGAGGAATCAATGGCAACAAAAACGGGAGGGAGCGTAAGACCCATTAATCTGCCAATATGAAAAGCGATCACCTCAGACCAGTATTGGTCAGGGTAGCGAGGCTTATCAGAGTTTTTCGCGCTTTTGATAGCTTCTTTAAATAAATAGCGGTGCCCAGGCATACAAAAATCATAAGGAGCTGGGTCAGGACAGACGCGGAGTGTTTTATCGCGAGCGCCTACTGGAAAGACTTCATAATCTTGGTGAACACCCCAACCCGTGATATCAATCACTTGGTCTGGTCGCTGATGAATGCCTTCACGATTAATCATGGTGATATCTACCTACCTAGAAATAACAAAGTCCTCCCGTCGCTTCTCGTATTGCAGATCAATCCAGCGAGCCACGATACTTTTAATCCTAAACTAAACACATAATGTACAGCCATGAAATACCCTGAGGCACGGCATGGCTATGGTGCATCGATACCAAAAGGCTCCACGCCCATGACGCAGTGGCGCGCAGCGAGTGGCATGGGTGAGCGCCTTCACTGTTAAGCATGACGTTGGCTCGGAAGGCTAAACGATTATTGGCCTTCCCTTCAGTGCTTGTTTAGGATCACTAGCGGATCTCAATAACAAAATAGCGAGCCGTTCTCATGAAGCCAGAAACCATTGCTCTTCACCATGGCTATTCGCCTGATTCACAAAACGCCGTGGCGGTGCCAATTCATCAAACCACGTCGTTTTCATTCGATAACGCGCAGCACGCGGCGGATCTTTTTGATCTTAAAGTCGAAGGAAACATTTACTCGCGCATTATGAACCCGACCTGCGCCGTGTTGGAGCAGCGGGTAGCCGCGTTGGAAGGCGGTATCGCTGGGCTAGCGGTGGCATCGGGAATGGCAGCGATCACCTATGCGATCCAGACCATTGCTGAAGCGGGCGATAACATTGTCTCGATCAGCGAGCTGTATGGCGGTACCTACAACCTGTTTGCCCACACCTTGCCGCGCCAAGGCATTCAGGTGCGTTTTGCCGACAAAGACGATATTGATGGCATCGAAGCGCTGATCGATGAGCGTACCAAAGCGGTTTTCTGCGAAAGCATTGGTAACCCCTCGGGTGGCGTGGTCGACCTAACAAAGCTCGCTGAAGCGGCGCATCGTCATGGAGTGCCGGTGATTGTCGATAACACCACGGCGACGCCGTTCTTATGTCGGCCGATTGAGCACGGGGCGGATATCGTTGTCCACTCGGCGACTAAATATATCGGCGGCCACGGCACCACGGTGGGCGGTGTGATTGTTGATTCGGGCACCTTTCCCTGGGCCGAGAATGCCAGCCGCTTTCCGCTACTCAACGAGCCTGATGTCTCGTACCACGGTGTGAGCTATACCCGTGATGTGGGCGATGCGGCCTTTATTGCCCGCGCCCGGGTGGTTCCGCTACGTAATATGGGCGCGGCGCTTTCTGCTCAAGCAGCCTGGAACCTGCTGCAGGGGTTGGAAACGCTGTCGCTACGCATCGAGCGTATCTGTGCCAATGCCTTAGCGGTTGCCAAGCATCTGGAAAGCCATCCATTAGTCACCTGGGTGCATTATGCTGGCTTGGAAAACCATCCGGATCATGCGCTGGCCCAGCGTTATATGAACGGCCATGCCTCGGGGATTCTTAGTTTTGGCATTGAAGGTGGGCAGGCCGCTGGTGAGCGCTTCTACGATGCGCTGGCGCTGATTCTTCGCTTGGTGAATATCGGCGATGCCAAAAGCTGTTCTTCTATTCCCGCCTCTACCACGCACCGCCAACTCAACGAGCAGGAACTAAAAGCCGCTGGCGTCACGCCGGATATGGTGCGCCTATCGATCGGCATCGAGCATATCGACGATCTGCTGGCGGATATTGATCAAGCGCTGGCGGCCTCTCAAGGGTAGTCTGTTTCGCCCCCGCCATCTCAATGCCATAAAAGCCAAGAGACGGCGGGGGCTAACTATCAAACGCCTTTAGACGCCGCCAACGTATATAAAAACTCAAGCCCTAACGTCGCAGCAGCGAGCGACGTAATGTCGCCGTGATCGTAGGCAGGATTGACTTCCACCACGTCCATGCCAACCAATTCCATGCCCACCATGCCGCGAATGACTTTCAGCATCAGGTCGGTAGACATGCCTCCGCAGACCGGGGTGCCTGTGCCAGGGGCGTAGGCGGGGTCCAGGCCATCAATGTCCAGGCTGACATAAGCAGGGTGGTGACCCACTTTGGCGCGAATACGCTCCAGTACAGCGGCGGCACCGTGGTCGTTGACCCAGTCCGCATCCAGCACTTCATAAGGGTGATTGTGGCGGTCGTAGCTGGTGCGAATACCAATTTGCAGCGAGTGCTCGGGCACGACCAGGCCCTCTTTGAGGGCGTGATGGAAAATGGTGCCATGGTCGAAGCGCGTGCCTTGTTCGTAGGTGTCGGTGTGGGCGTCAAAGTGAATCAGTGCCAGCGGCCCGTGCACGCGTGCGTGAGCGCGCAGTAGCGGCAGGCTAATGTAATGGTCGCCGCCCAGGGTGAGCATCTTTTTACCCGCACTTAGCCAGCGCTGGGCATGATTTTCCAGATTATCGACCAAACTTTCAGGCTCGCCGTAGGCGTAATCCACGTTGCCTGAATCACACACCTTGAGGCGCTCTTCCAAGGCAAAATCCCAGGGCCAGCGTTTGCCTTCCCAGATCAAGTTAGCGGTGCTTTGACGAATAGCATTCGGCCCCATGCGAGTACCTGCACGGCCAGAACACGCCAGATCAAAGGGCACGCCGCTCACCACGACCTCAGCGTCCGTCGCGTGCGGGTCAGTGGCTTTGGGCACGCCCATGAACGTGGAGATAACATCACCAAACAGGCTGGGCATGATCTGCGATTGGTTCACCTAGAGTGTTCTCCTATCGGCGTGCAGTAAAAGTGCGGCTGGCGCAGGGGTGTTGGCTACAAAGAAGCGCGACGATAAGGAATTTTTAGCGATGAATAAAATGAATGTTTAGAATGAAATCATTCGTCCTATCAATAGTGAGTCGTTATGCGTTCGCTCCGCCAATTTGATTTAAACCTGCTGTTGGTATTCGAGGCGCTCATGCGTGAACGCCACGTTACGCGCGCGGCTGAACGACTTTATTTGAGCCAGCCAGCCTTGAGCCATTCGCTAAAACGCCTGCGTGAGTCACTGGATGACCCGCTGTTTATTCGTACCGAAAAGGGCATGCAACCCACCCCACGGGCACAGGCGCTGCAGCCAGTCGTACAGCAGGCGCTGGCACTGTTGCGGGAAGGCTTGGCGCCGCCTGCGCTGTTTTCACCCGCTAATAGCACTCGCCGTTTTACGCTGGCGACGACGGACTATTTTGAAGAAGTGATGTACCCAACGTTTCTTAGTCAACTGCTGGCCTATGCGCCGGGTATCAGTTTTTCCATTGAGCTCATTACCCAGGAAGTGTTGAGCGAGGGGTTAGAGCAGCGCCAAGCGGATATGGTTGTCGGGCTGGATAGTCAAAGCGTGCTACCCAGCGGCGTGATTCAGACTCCGTGGATGGACGAGGAACTGGTCTGCCTAGCCGCTAGCCATAACGAGCGCGTAGGAGAGTCGCTGGATATTGCGCAGTTTGCCCGAGAGACCCATGTGGAACTAGCTGATATCAGCGGCCTGCTGCCCAGCAACATTGATAGCTGTTTAGCGCAGCACGGCTTAACCCGGCGGGTGATCTCTAAAAACCTTAACTACATTGCGGCGGCCCGCGTAGTGGCGCTGACGGAAGCGATCATGACGCTGCCGCGGCAAATGGCGGAGCGCTTTGTGACCATGCTGCCGGTGCGCTTGGTGGAGCCACCCAAGGAGCTACCATCGTTGAAAATGACCCTGATTCAGCATGGGCTGTATGCCAACGATCCTGCTAACGTGTGGCTCTATCAAGTGCTTACTGAGTTTGCTAACGAGTTTAGACGTTAGGTTAGCCATCATGCACACTACCTATGTTGTAATTAAACAACGCTGTTGTATCAAAGGTTGAATAGTATCTGGCAGTCACCCCGTTAGATCCTAGACTGCTAAAAGGCGTTATGAATGACGTCGTTATAGTGTCGCGCCCAGCTGGGTAGTGGCGGGGCAGAACTATCAATAATGGGAGAACGCGAGTGAAAATAGGTGCACCGAAGGAGAGTGCCCGGGGGGAAGCGCGTGTCGCGCTGACCCCTGAGAGCGCCAAACAGATTCAGAAGCTAGGCCACGAGTGCTTAGTGGAAACCGGCGCTGGCTTGGCCGCGGGCTTTAATGACGACACTTATCGCGATGCTGGCGTTACCGTGGTGGAGGGTGCCGATGCACTCTGGCGCGACGCTGAGGTGGTCATTAAAGTCCGCGAGCCCTCTGATGAAGAGGCCGAGCGGCTGCGTGAAGGTCAAACGCTGATTGCCTTCTTCTGGCCAGCGCAAAACGAAGCGCTGCTAGAGAAGTGTAAGGCTCAGGGCGCCACCGTGATCGCCATGGATATGGTGCCGCGGATTTCACGGGCGCAAAAGATGGACGCGCTATCCTCAATGGCTAACATTGCCGGTTACCGCGCGGTGATTGAGGCGGGCAATAACTTTGGTCGCTTCTTTACTGGCCAGGTAACGGCGGCGGGTAAAGTGCCCCCAGCCAAAGTGTTGGTGATTGGGGCCGGTGTGGCCGGTTTGGCGGCGATCGGCACGGCCACTAGCCTGGGCGCCGTCGTACGCGCCTTTGACGTACGCCCCGAGGTTTCTGAGCAGATCGAATCCATGGGTGCCGAGTTCCTATTCCTCGATTTCGAGGATAGCCAGGACGGTTCCGAAAGCGGTGGCTACGCCTCGCCCTCGAGCCCGGAGTTCCGCGAGAAGCAGCTTGAGTGCTTCCGCGAGCAGGCAGCAGACGTGGACATCGTGATTACCACCGCGCTGATTCCCGGCAAGCCTGCGCCCAAACTGTGGCTGGAAGATATGGTTGCGGCCATGAAACCCGGCTCGGTGATTATTGATCTGGCGGCTGAGAAGGGCGGTAACTGCGACCTGACTAAGCCTGATGAGCGCGTGGTCTCGGATAATGGCGTCGTGGTGATTGGCTACACCGACTTCCCCTCGCGCATGGCAACGCAGTCATCGCTGCTCTATGCGACTAATATCCGCCACATGTTGACTGACCTGACACCCGAGAAAGAGGGTGTGATCAATCACAATATGGATGACGACGTCATTCGTGGTGCTACGGTGACGCACCAGGGCGACATTACCTTCCCGCCGCCGCCGCCCAAAGTAAAAGCGATTGGCGCATCAAAGCCGAAGAAAAAAGAGAAAGAGCCGACGCCGGAAGAGAAAAAGGCCGCTGAGCTAGCCACTTTTAAAGCGCAAACCAAGCGTCAAGTGGGCCTCCTGGCCGTGGGTGGCGCGCTGATGCTGCTGCTGGGTCAAGTCGCTCCGGCATCCTTTATGCAGCACTTCATTGTCTTTGTGCTGGCCTGCTTTATTGGCTTCCAGGTGATTTGGAAAGTGAGCCACTCGCTGCATACACCGCTGATGGCGGTGACCAATGCGATCTCGGGCATCATTATTTTGGGGGCGATTCTGCAGATTGGCTCCGGCAGCGCAGTGGTAAGTGTGCTGGCGGCGATTTCGGTACTGATCGCATCAATCAATATCGTGGGTGGCTTCCTGGTGACACGCCGGATGCTGGCCATGTTCCAAAAATCCTAAGCGGCGGAGAGACGATATGTTAGAGCAAGGATTCGTATCTGCCGCGGCAATTGCGGCAAGTGTGTTGTTTATTCTGTCCCTGGGCGGTTTGAGCAACCAGGAAAAAGCCAAGCGGGCCGTGTGGTACGGCATCGTGGGCATGGCAGTAGCGGTGTTTTTCACCGCCTTTGGCCCTGGCATCGGTGGCTACTGGTGGCTGATTCCGATGATGTTGATCGGTGCGGGTATCGGGGCGTATGTGGCCGGTAAGGTCGAAATGACCGAAATGCCCCAGCTCGTGGCCGCGTTGCACAGCTTCGTAGGCTTGGCCGCAGTTTTGGTGGCCTGGAGCGCGGATTTAGAGCGTCGCCGGGTGATGGCGGCGCGTGCCGCCGAGGCGTCGTTGGATCAGTTCTCCGCCTTTGCTGCGCTGGTGGCCACGAAAGCCCCTGACGAGCTGATGTTTCTGCAAGTCGAGGTAGTGCTGGGTATCTTTATCGGCGCGGTGACGTTCACCGGCTCGGTGATTGCCTTTGGCAAGCTGGCTGGCAAGGTGGATGGCAAACCCCGTCAGTTGCCCGGCGGGCATATGCTGAATGCCGGGGCGGCAGTACTCTCGCTGCTGCTGGCCATTCTCTACTTGAACGGTGCAGGCTTCTGGACGCTGATTGTGCTGGCGGCGCTGGCCTTCTTCATCGGTTACCACCTGATCATGGGGATTGGCGGTGCCGATATGCCGGTAGTCGTTTCAATGCTCAACAGCTACTCCGGCTGGGCGGCGGCAGCGATCGGCTTCACGCTCTCCAACGACCTGCTGATTGTCACCGGTGCGCTAGTGGGCTCCTCCGGTGCGATTCTCTCTTACATCATGTGTAAGGCGATGAACCGCAACTTTATCAACGTCATTTTGGGCGGCTTTGGCGGTAGCCAAGGGCCTGCGGCGGAGATCGAAGGCGAGCAGGTCAGCATCGATGCCGGCGGTGTGGCGAGTGCTCTGAACGATGCCGACAGCGTGATTATCGTGCCTGGTTACGGCATGGCGGTTGCTCAGGCGCAAACGGCGGTGAGCGATTTGGTGCGTAAGCTTCGCGCAGCGGGCAAGACCGTACGCTTCGGTATTCACCCGGTCGCAGGCCGTTTGCCAGGCCATATGAATGTGCTGCTGGCGGAAGCCAAAGTGCCTTACGACATCGTGCTGGAGATGGACGAAATCAACGACGATTTCGCCACCACCGATGTGGTGATCGTGATCGGCTCCAACGACATCGTAAACCCCGCGGCCGAAGAAGATCCTAACAGCCCCATCGCCGGTATGCCGGTGTTGAAAGTCTGGGAGGCCAAGCAGGTGTTTGTCAGCAAACGCGGCCAGGGCACCGGTTACTCAGGCATCGAGAATCCGCTGTTCTTCAAAGAGAACACGCGTATGTTCTACGGCGATGCCCGGGATAGCTTAAATACCCTGCTGCCGTTGATTGATTAGGCCTAACCCTAACCATTCGCTACTGAGCCCGCGAGAAATCGCGGGCTTTTTTGATTCTGTGCATGGCACTGGCACTCCTGCTATGGTCGAGTACTGCCTCTATTTGTTGAGCACTTACTTGCATGAATCAACGCCCTAACCCCCGCGTGCTACTGCGCTTGCTGGGGCTGCTGCGTCCTTATCGACTTCGTTTGGCCTTGGCGGGTCTTGCGCTGTTATTGGCCTCGGGCAGCGTACTGCTGCTAGGCAACGGGTTGCGGTTAGTCATTGATCGCGGTTTTTTAGATGCCGATGCGCAGGCGTTAGGCCAAGCGCTGGTGTTGATGCTGGTGGTAGTAACGGTGCTGGCGTTCGCTTCCGCACTGCGTTACTACCAGGTCACCTGGATTGGCGAGCGTTTGGCTGCCGATCTACGCCAGCGGGTGTTCGATCACTTGCTCACTTTGGAGCCCAGCTTTTTTGAGAGCGCAAGCGACGGCCGTGCCGCCGGCGAGATCGCCTCACGATTAACCGCGGATACCAGCGTACTGCAGAGCCTGTTTGGCTCCTCGGTATCGTTGGCGCTGCGCAATCTGGTCATGCTGGTGGGGGCGGTGGTGCTAATGCTGGTGACGCAGCCGTGGCTCTCGGCGATGGTGTTGATCGGCATCCCCGCCACGCTGTTGCCGATTGTGTGGTATGGCCGTCGGGTGCGGCGGCTTTCCCGCACCAGCCAGGACCGTGTGGCCGAACTGGGCCGCTATGCCGAAGAAGCGCTGAGCGGTATTCGAACCCTCCAGGCGTTTACCCACGAAGCGGCGGATCAAACCCACTATGGCCAACGGGTCGAGCAGGCGTTCGGCAGCGCTGTCGAGCGCACCCAGCAACGCGCCTGGTTGACCGGCATCGCCATGTTAGTAGTGTTTGCCGCGGTGGGGTTGATGCTTTGGCAGGGCGGTCAAGCAGTGCTAGATGGCACCATGAGTGCCGGTGAGCTATCGGCATTTATTTTCTACGCCGTGCTGGCGGCGGGGGCTATCGCCACCTTGGCTGAAGTCGCGGGTGATGTGCAGCGTGCAGCAGGGGCGGCGGAGCGCTTATTGGAGCTGCTCGATACTCAGCCCGCTATCCAGTCGCCTGCGAAACCCCGTCACCTACCGATGCCATCAAAAGGTGACATCGTGCTGGAGAGCGTCAGCTTCACTTACCACGGTCGGGAAACGCCGGCGCTTGCCGGGTTTGATTTACATATTCAGTCAGGGGAGCGGGTCGCCATTGTTGGGCCATCGGGCGCGGGGAAAAGCACGCTTTTGGCGCTGCTGCTGCGCTTTTACGACCCCAGGCAAGGGCGTATATCGCTGGATGGGATCGACGTCCGCCACTTAGACCTTGCTGCGCTTCGGCGCGCCATGGGGTTGGTTGCCCAGGAGCCGGTGCTGTTTAGTGGCTCGGTGGCCGATAATCTTCGCTATGGCGACCCCGATGCAGATAATGAGCGGCTGCGCACCGCCGCTCAGGATGCCAGCGCCCTCGACTTTATCGAAGCGCTTCCTCAAGGTTTTGATACGCCCCTTGGCCCCGGTGGTGTGCAGCTTTCCGGTGGCCAACGTCAGCGGCTCGCTATCGCCCGGGCGCTGCTCAAAAATCCGGCGGTGTTGTTGTTGGATGAAGCCACCAGCGCCTTGGATGCGGAGAGTGAGCGGCTGGTACAGCAGGCGCTGGATCGGCTGATGGTGGGGCGCACCAGTATTGTAATCGCCCACCGGCTCGCCACCGTTATTGCTGCCGACCGCCTGTTGGTGCTTGATGGTGGTCAACTGGTCGCGGCGGGCAATCACACCGAATTGATGGCTACCAGCCCCCTCTATCGCCATTTAGCCGCGCTGCAGTTTGGCGGTGAAAGGTGATCAAACTGTTTTGTTAACGCCAGGAGTTGCTATGTCGAGTTTTTTCCAACGCCTTAATGCGGTGAATGCCCCTTCCATCGGCCTTGGCTGTATGAATCTCTCCCATGGTTACGGCAGCATCGTGCCTGAAAACGCGGCCATACGAGCGTTGGATGAGGCGTTTGAGATGGGCTATCGCCACTTTGATACCGCGACGCTTTACGGTGCCACGGCCAATGAAAGCGTGGTGGGGCGAGCGCTTGAGGGCAAGCGTCGCCAGCTGTTTCTGGCCAGCAAATGCGGTATGGCCATCGACCCTGAGACAGGCAAACGGGTGATTGACGGCCGCCCTGAAACGCTGCGCAAGCAGTGCGAAGAAAGCCTTACACGGCTACGTACCGACCACGTGGACCTTTACTACCTGCACCGTTTGGATCGACACATCCCTGTTGAAGAGAGCGTGGGAGCGTTGGGGCGCTTGGTAGAGGAGGGTAAGATTGGTGGCGTGGGGCTTTCCGAAATTTCAGCGCTTTCTTTACGCCGGGCAACCACGGAGTACCCCATCGCCGCCGTGCAGTCGGAATACTCGCTGTGGACGCGCAACCCTGAAATCGCCCTGATAGAGGCGTGCCGAGAGGTGGGCGCGGCGATGGTCGCGTTTAGTCCTCTGGGGCGAGGCTTTTTAACCGGCGCCATCCAAGACCCGTCGCGCCTTGCAGAGGGCGATATGCGCCGCAACATGCCGCGCTTTAGCGCCGAGAACTACCCTCATAACGTAAAACTATTTGACCAGTTGGCAGCGCTGGCGCAGGCCTTGAGCGTGACGCCGGGGCAGTTGGCCCTGGCTTGGTTGAAGGCGAAGGGCGACGACATTATCCCCATTCCCGGTACCCGCTCACCTGATCACATGCGGGAAAACTTAGCGGCGGAAACGCTGCGCCTGGATGTCACCACAATGCAGCAGTTGGATGCCATGATGACCCCTGACCAAGTTGTGGGTGCCCGCTATAGCGAGGCGCAACAGGCGGATATCGATACAGAAGAATTCACCGTTTAGTGCGGTAAGGCGATAGGTGATGGTTAAAAGCTATTGGCGCGGTCACAAAAAGTAAATTGTGACTATAAGGGAACTGCTTTAAAACA
Source organism: Halomonas sp. MES3-P3E (assembly GCF_002836035.1). Classification (NCBI taxonomy): domain Bacteria; kingdom Pseudomonadati; phylum Pseudomonadota; class Gammaproteobacteria; order Oceanospirillales; family Halomonadaceae; genus Halomonas; species Halomonas sp. MES3-P3E. The sequence continues at coordinate 21,983 of NZ_PJBT01000029.1, forward strand.
GTACCAAGTTCATGGTGCGTCCGTACTAGTCATAAAGGCAATGTACACGACGCTCAACGTCAGTTGACTTGGTCGCTAGAAAGCGAGCACCACCAAGAAAAAAGCAATTAACACAAAATAGAGTGATGGGAGAGCGCGATGAGTGGTAAATGTCCTGTAATGCATGGTGGTAATACCTCCACGGGCACGTCTAATAAAGACTGGTGGCCGGAAGGGATTAACCTGGATATCTTGCACCAGCAAGACCGCAAATCAAACCCGATGGATGCCGATTTTGACTATCGGGAAGAGGTCAGAAAGCTCGATTTTGACGCGCTTAAGCAAGACGTCCACGCGCTGATGACTGACAGCCAATCGTGGTGGCCAGCTGACTGGGGTCACTACGGCGGTCTAATGATCCGCATGGCATGGCACTCTGCTGGCACCTACCGTCTGGCCGACGGTCGTGGCGGCGGCGGTACCGGTAGCCAGCGTTTTGCACCCCTCAACTCCTGGCCGGATAACGTCAGCCTTGATAAGGCGCGTCGTCTACTGTGGCCAATCAAGAAGAAGTACGGCAATAAAATTAGCTGGGCCGATCTGATGATCCTGGCCGGTACCGTTGCCTATGAATCCATGGGGCTGCCTGCTTACGGCTTCTCGTTTGGCCGTGAGGATATCTGGGAACCCGAAAAAGATATCTACTGGGGCGATGAGAAAGAGTGGCTGGCGCCTTCTGACGAGCGCTATGGCGATGTTGAAAAGCCAGAAACCATGGAAAACCCGCTTGCTGCGGTTCAGATGGGGCTTATCTACGTCAACCCGGAAGGCGTTAACGGTGTGCCCGACCCGCTGAAAACCGGTCAGCAGATTCGCGAAACCTTTGCCCGCATGGCAATGAATGACGAAGAGACGGCTGCCCTTACTGCCGGTGGCCACACCGTGGGTAAGTGCCACGGTAATGGCGACGCGGCAGCGCTGGCGGCTGAGCCAGAAGCCTCTGACGTTGAGAACCAGGGCTTTGGCTGGGGCAACCCAACCATGGGTGGCAAGGCAAGTAATGCCGTTACGTCTGGCATCGAAGGCGCCTGGACGACTAACCCCACCAAATTCGACATGGGCTACTTTGACCTGCTGTTCGGTCATGAGTGGGAACTGCGCAAAAGCCCGGCCGGTGCTCACCAGTGGGAACCCATCAACATTAAGGAAGAGGATAAGCCGGTTGACGCCAGCGACCCCTCTATTCGCCACAATCCGATCATGACCGATGCGGATATGGCCATGAAGATGGATCCGACTTACCGTGCCATTTGTGAAAAATTCATGGCGGATCCTGAGTACTTTAAGCTCACATTCGTCAAAGCATGGTTCAAGCTGACCCACCGTGACCTAGGCCCGAAAGCGCGCTACATCGGACCGGAAGTACCCGCTGAAGATCTGATCTGGCAGGATCCGGTTCCGGCTGGCAGCACCGACTACAGCGAAGAGGTGGTCAAGCAGAAAATCGCCGAGGCCGGCCTGAGCATCAGCGATATGGTTAGCACCGCGTGGGACAGCGCCCGCACGTATCGGGGCTCTGATATGCGCGGCGGTGCCAACGGTGCCCGCATTCGCTTGGCGCCGCAGAAGGATTGGGAAGGCAACGAGCCTGCGCGTCTCGCCAGCGTACTAGCCGTGTACGAGAAAATTTCTGCCGACACCGGCGCTAGCCTTGCCGACGTGATCGTTCTGGCCGGTAGTGTCGCGATCGAAAAAGCCGCTAACGCCGCAGGCTATGACGTTCGTGTGCCTTTCCTGAAAGGGCGTGGCGACGCCTCTGCCGAGATGACCGATGCAGACTCCTTTGAGCCACTAGAGCCGCTGGCTGACGGATTCCGCAACTGGCAGAAGAAAGAGTATGTTGTGAAGCCGGAAGAACTGCTGCTGGATCGCGCTCAGTTAATGGGGCTGACAGGGCCTGAAATGGTCGTGCTCCTCGGCGGCATGCGTGTATTAGGCACCAACTATGACGGCACCAAGCATGGTGTCTTCACCGATCGTGAAGGCCAGTTGACTAACGACTTCTTCGTCAACCTGACCGATATGGGCAACACCTGGAAGCCGGTGAGTAAAAACACGTACGAAATCCGTGATCGTCAAACGGATGCCGTTAAGTGGACCGCTTCTCGTGTTGATCTAGTGTTCGGTTCTAACTCGCTGCTGCGCTCTTACGCAGAAGTTTACGCCCAGGACGATAACGGCGAGAAGTTCGTCAAAGACTTTGTCGCCGCCTGGACCAAAGTGATGAACGCAGATCGCTTTGACGTTGCGTAAGCACTAAACACGTTAGTGCTAGCAAATAACCCGCATCCCAGG
>NZ_PJBT01000030.1:0-24286 GCF_002836035.1 Halomonas sp. MES3-P3E
AAGCGGGTGCCTTTTGCGTTGCGGGTGAGCGAGGTTAGAACTCTTCCCACTCTGGCGCTTCCTGCCTTGGCTGGGTGGCGGGTGGTTGATTGCTGCGTGCCGGTGCCGATGATGTACCGGTAGAGCGGGTTACTGCTCGCTCTTTGTGGGTGGCGGTATAGGGCAACGCGGAGGGGGAGCCCCCTTCATGGAGCACAAACTCGCTCATCAACCGATCAAGGCCGCGGGCGTTGTCGCGCATGGAAGCGGCAAGGTTCGCGCTTTGGCTGACCATGGCGGCATTCTGCTGGGTCATCATATCCATCTCTGCCACGGCGGTGTTGACCTGCTGGATACCGGTCGTCTGCTCTCGTGCGCCTGCGGCAATTTCAGCAATCACATCGGATACCTGAGTGACGCTATGACGAATCTCCTGCATGCGCTCAGCCGCTGCCTTGACGATGTCGCCGCCTTCTTTTGAGTGGCTAACGGACATATCGATCAACGCACGAATATCGTGAGCAGCAGAAGCCGAGCGACTGGCGAGAGTGCGTACTTCGCTGGCGACCACGGCAAAACCGCGACCCTGTTCGCCAGCACGGGCCGCTTCCACCGAGGCGTTGAGTGCCAATATGTTGGTCTGGAACGCAATCGAGTCAATCAAGCCAATGATATCGCTGATCTTGTTGGCCGAATCACTGATGGCTGCCATCTTGGCTTCCATCTGGTTCATGGACTCTGTACCACGTTCGGAGGCATTGGCAGCCTCTAGCGCAAGGCTATTGGCTTGTTCTGAAGCCTGGGAAGTGTGCGCTACAGTGGAGTGGATTTGCTCCATTGAGGCGGACGTTTCCTGGAGGTTAGCGGCCGCTTGCTCGGTGCGCGACGAGAGTTCCTGGGTACCATCCGCCATATCGCTGGCATCTGATAATACCGTGCGCGCGTTTTGGCGTACTTCCTGAAGCGTTAATTGCATGCGTTCCACAAACGCATTAAAGCCATGGGCGAGGTCGCCAATTTCATCGTTTGTTTTGGCTTCTAATCTGCGCGTTAGGTCGCCTTTACCTTGGGCGATGTCTGCCATGGCTGCTGCCGTATGCTTGATAGGAGCGAGAGAGCGACGTGCCGCATAGGCAACCACCACCAATAGCAATACCAGCAGCAGTCCGCCTGCCAGCAGTAGCGACTGTAGCAGGCTGTTGGTAACGGTCGTAAAGGCTGTGATGGGTACGGTGACACCCACCACCCAAGAGGTGCCTTCCACCGGGCTCCACATGAGAACTGTCTGTTCGCCGCTGGGCATAGTAATTTCACCTGAGCCGGCCGTACCATTGAGTATTTGTTGGCTCAATGCATCCAGGCCTTGGTAGCCCTGCTGATCGGCATCGGTGTAATTGAGTGACATCCGATACTCTTCATTCGGGTGGGCAATGACTTGCCCCTGGCTGTCGATGAGCCAGCCATAGCTTCCTTCGCCAACATTGATATCGGAAGTAATGTCAGAAACGGCAGCCATGGAGACCGTCATGCCTAGCAACCCCGCCCTATTACCGCGTTCATCAAACACGGTGTCGGCGACAATAGCCGTTGGCAAACCACTAATCATGGAGATAACAGGATCACTGAGAAGGCTGTCTTGGCTGCCCTCGGTCACTAGGGTCTGAAAGTAGGGGCGTTCGGCTATCTCTAGGTTGACGCCTGCGTGGGTCAATGTTGCCCCGGAAGCATCAGAGAAGAAAAGTGACTCAATGGTGCCCCCTGGAGGGTAGCGTTTTTCAAGCCACTCGCGATGAGAGGCAATTGGCACGTCTTCTACCAAACGTTCATCCTTAGCAAGTACGGCTATCCAATTGCGGTATCCTGTAATCCAACGGCTAATTTCATCGGCTCGTGCTTCTACTTGCCGAGTCCCTGCATTATCGATTAACGATGGAATAGCATTATTGAGCTGTTGATTGACGACAATACCCAGAATGACAGCCACCGCTAACAGCGGAATGGCGACAGCAGCCAGCAGTTTCTGCGTCAGTGAGAGACGAGAAATTTTTTTCATTTGTTGCCTCGATGTGTTGGCCAGTAGCAGGGTACTGTCGATAAGGCAGTGCCGTACTCTGGCTGTTTTATGGTTCCCTGGAAGTGCTCTTACTACCGTTAATTATTAACGGCTGCTAATATTTAAACTTAAATCTAAAATATTTTTTGTCACCTCTTTTTTAATTTAATCGCTATTTTTACTTAAAAATAGACAGTAAAAATTATAGTTTAAAAATAACTAAAGCGGCCTAGCTTGCCTGCTGTATCGCTAATGACTTTATATAGCTACAGCTCATGTCGGTTTTTCCACGATAATGACGCACAATATCGGCCATTACTGCTAATGCAATCTCGGACGGTGTTTTGCTGCCTAAATTGAGACCAATCGGCATGGTAATCCTTGCCAGCTGAGTGTCTTTCAGGCCACTGGAGCGTAATAGCCGCTCTGCACGCTGTTGCGACGTTGGCTGAGACCCCATCACGCCAATGTAAAACGCCTCCGTGCGGACGGCCTCGATCATCGCCAGGTCATCAATACGCGGATCATGGGTCAACGCGACCACTGCCGTATTGGCATGGCAGCCGCCCGAGGCGATAAAAACGGAAGGCAGTACCGCTTGCACTTCCACGCCAGGCACGTCGAAATTTTTGCGGGCATCATCGTTGGGGTCGCAGACAATGACTTCAAAACCGAGCGATTGGGCAAACAGGGCGCAGGGCGAAGCGACCGAAGAGATGCCGGCAATGATCAGCCGTCGCGCTGGGCCAATGCGTACATTGACGCTGGTGGCATCAAAAGTAATGGCAGGTTCTGACAATGTGGATGGGTTGAAGCGCTTGCGCCAATCGGACAACGAGATCCAGCGAGTGAGCGGCTGTCGGCCCAGCAAGGTGGCATGCATCACTTCAAGGTGAACGAGGTTGTCGGCAGAGGGGGCCAGTTGTTCAACGAGCACCTCCAGACTGCCTCCGCAGGGCAAGTGGACAGTGGTTGAGCTGTCGTCGCCATACATTATCCGTTGGGCGAGTTGGTCAAACTCACCTCTTTGCAGTCGGGCGATAAAATCTTCTTCCACACAGCCGCCTGATAGTGATCCCAGGTAGTCGCCCGTCGAACAAGCGACCAGCATGGCGCCCGGTTCTCTGGGGGATGAGCCGAAGGTTTTCAAAACCGTACAGAGCCAAACGGTCAGCCCCTGATTGGCCCATTTCAAAGCGCGTTCTATAACCTGCAGATCAAGGTGGTGCATTAACCGATTGCCTCCATGGGGTGATTGAGGGAGGCTTCAAGTGTCTCGCGAACGGTCTCTGGGGTAAAAAGGGGCTTGCTGAACCGTACCCCGGTAGCATTGAAAAGCGCGTTAGGTTTTGTACGAAAACTGTCTGCGCTCGCCAATACGGCGTTAAAAATCATCTCAAAATACTCATTTACTACCCGTAAACTCCGTTTTTTCGTTGATTTTTGCCTTGTCTAGGCTTCGCTCGCCGACTTTTCGTACAAACCCTAGCAATCGCGGGAGCACAGGGCATTTCTGCATCGCCAAGCAATATGGTTGAGCCGTGTGCATGTGAAGGATTGCCTAGGCATCGGTAGCATGTCAGCTTTACTACAGTAGCGCGCACTTTCCACCCTGATGTAACAAAACGAGATGGACTATGAAACGCAGTAAATGGATATGGCTAGTATGGGCCGTTGTCTTGCTAAGCTATTTAGTGCCTTACACGCTGTTAAGCGATGTGTCGCGATGGTACGGCAGCTTTTTGTTTTGGTCAGTTGCCGGGTTAGTCATCATTGCTCTGAACGTGTTTATCACTAAAGATTTTAAGGAAAATAGCGATGACTGAATCGCTCATTTGGTGGTCCATCGCTATCTACTTATTGGTCGCTATAGGCATTGCTATTCTGTCGCGCCAAAGCCCGGCGAAAGGTGGTTCAGAAAGCATGTCGGGCTACTTTTTAGGCAACCGGCAAATGAACGGCTTTGTCTCCGCGCTAAGTTACAGTGCCACCACTTACAGTGCCTTTATGATGGTGGGCTTGGCAGGTCTTACCTATGCTGGTGGCGTTGGCGCGCTCGGTTTCGAAATTATCTACTTTGCCGGTGTTTCCCTGGTGGCTGTTTTCGGGCCTAAATTCTGGGCCGTTGGCAAAAGATTTGGTTTTGTGACCCCAAGTGAAATGCTGGGTCACCGTTACAATAGCAAGCATGTGGCTATGGCCGTCTCAATCGCCAGCTGTATCTTCTTGATTCCTTATTCGGCCGTTCAGCTCGCTGGTGTTGGTTACCTGCTGCAAGGGATCACAGATGGCGCCATTACCTTTACCACCGGGGTGGTGTTAGCCACGGTGATCGCTATCTTCTTCTCCTACATCGCGGGGATTCGTTCGGTCATGTGGACCGATTCGCTCCAGGCCATCATGATGATCGTGGCTTCCACACTCGTGGCCTTTCTGGTGATTCAAGGCCTGGGCGGCTTTGGCGCGCTGTTCGATACGCTGGCAACGGAGCACCCGCAGTCACTGACGGTACCTGGGCCTGGTTTGTTTAGCTTTGTCACTTTCTTGGGGCTTACTATTCCGTGGTTCTTCTTTAGCCTTTCTAACCCTCAAGTCAGCCAGCGCCTGTTTATGCCCTCGTCGCTGCGTTCCATGCGTCAAATGCTGCTTGGTTTCCTAGTGTTTGGCTTTATCTACACCATCGTTTCCGTGCTGTGGGGGTTCTCTGCCTTAGCGGCTTTCCCAAGTCTTGAAAGTGCAGATTTAGCCACGCCCACGCTGCTAGCATCTGAGTTTGTTCCACCAGTGTTAGGCGTGATTGTAATGATCGGCATCATGGCGGCCGCCGTTTCTACTATCGATTCGATCATGCTGACGCTGGCGTCCATGGTTTCCCGTGATGTCTATGCCAACGTCAAACCGAATGTCAGTGAAAAGCGCCAACTGTTAGTAGGCAAGTTCGTGGTGCCGGTGATCGCACTGATGGCGCTGGCCTTCGCCGAGCTACAGCTTGATCTTATTGCGGTGCTGTCGGTGGCTGCATCGTCGGGGCTCGTGGCCATGGTACCCGCTATTATTGGCGCCTTTTATTGGAAACGAGGCACCGCTGCCGGAGCACTGGCCAGTGTGGTGGGCACCAGCGCCTTTGTACTGTTGATGTATGCCACCGGCAACTCGCTGCTGGGGCTGCCTGCCGGTGTATGGGGCATTGTGGTCGCTAGTGTGCTGTTTGTTGGCGTTAGCCTTGTGACCAAACCTCATCAAGCCACCACGGATGCTTTCTTTACCGCCATCGCTGAAGAGCTGGAAAAAAAAGCGGTGGCATAAGGCTTTTAACTGAGACTTTCCAGGTTTAGCGCCAAACCGTTAGCTGTTGTCGATAATCATCTTGCGCCTGGCTGGCACTGACCGGCGTCAGCCACACTTTGGTGCCGGGCAAACACTGGGCCAGCGTAGCGCAGGCGATGGGGGTGAGGGCGCCAAGGCGTGGGTAGCCGCCAATGGTTTGGCGATCATTCATCAGTACGATGGGCTGGCCGTCCGGTGGTATTTGTACGGCTCCGAAAGGAATGCCTTCGGAAATGATGCCTGTGAGCGAGCCATGCAGGGCGGGGCCTGTGAGCCTTACACCCATGCGGTCGGCACGGTTATCCACTGTCCAGGGCTGGTTGAACGCCTGGAAAAGCGTGCGTCCGCTAAACGAGGCGATCTGCGAACCCAGAACGATGGGCAACCGGCAGCCTGACGTTGGCATTTGCGGGCCTTGTCCTTCGATACGGCGCACCGCTGGGGCGGCACCTTTCCAAGTCAAGCGGTCGCCCACTTTTAGCGGTTTACCATCTTCGTGCAGGCCACCCAGTTGCTCGCGAGCGGTACAGGCTCGGCTGCCAAGCACTTCCGGTGCATTCAGCCCACCTGGAAAAGCGAGATAGGCGCGCAGGCCCTGGCGCGGTTGGCGAAATACCAAGCGTTGACCGGGCAGTAGCTTGAAGCTGGTATTGGGTGCGAGTGGTTTGCCATCCAACTGGGCGTCTAGATCGGCGCCGGTCAGCGCCAGGCGCACTTCGCTTTCGGTTTCAAAACTCAAACCGCCGCCCATCACAATTTCCAACGCGGCGCTATTTAAGGCGTTTCCAAGTAGCCAGTTGGCCCAGCGAAACGAGATCCAGTCGGCGGCACCACCTTGAGTAACCCCTAAATGGCCAACGCCAAACCGGCCGGCATCCTGAATCAGTGCGAGTGGCCCCGCTTGTTTAACGACCATGCCATTTTGTGTTTCATTGATGGCGACGTGGCTCATGGGCGCTCCTCCATTGGGGTGGTATCCCCACCGTCGGCTTCAAACTCCGCGCGGGAGATCGCTCTAAAGCGCACCTTGTCGCCAGGGCGGAACAGCGGTTCGCCGCGCTTGGCGTATTCGAAGAGCGGCACATTAGTACGGCCAAGAATGTTCCAACCCCCCGGTGAGAGCAGCGGGTAAATCGCGGTTTGCCGATCGGCAATGCCCACGCTGCCTGCTGCCACTTTACGGCGTGGTGTTTTCAAGCGCGGCGTCGCTATTGCTTCATCGACTAAGCCCATAAAGCCGTATCCTGGCGCGAAACCCAGCGCGAAGACACAGTAGTCATGGTTGCAGTGCTGCTTAATGAGTTCGTCGACGCTTAAGCCTGCCCGCTTGGCGACCAGGGGTAGCTCAGGCCCCACGCTCTCGTCGTACCACACGGGGATGTCGTGTAGCTCACCCGCCTGCGTGTCGGCAGGTTCGAGTCCGGAAAGCGCCTGGTTGATCAGACCGAGCGCCTCGGTGTGATTCATTTGCTGACAGTCGTAATGGACTAGCAATGTGGTGTAGGAGGGCACTAGATCAATCAATGCAGCTCCGAAAGCACCGCGCAGCGCTTGGTCGGCGGCAATCACCCAGGCCATGTTGGATTCGTCGATGGTGTTGAACAGTCGCACCATCAGGGCATCCATGGCGGCGGTTTCAACTCTTCTTTCACTAATGGGGTTCACGCCTGCTCCAGCGCCTGGAAGGCCTCACGAATGGCGCGCACGGCCGCCACTGATTCAGGGTTGTCACCGTGAACGCAGAGCGTATCGCAGGCTAGCTGCAACGGTGTGCCGTCGAGCGCGGTGAGCGGCTCGCCTTTGGCCAGCTTAATGGCCTGATCCACAATGGTGTTCTGGTCGTGGTGTACGGCGTTGGGTAAACGGCGCGAGGCCAGGTGGCCATTGGTATCGTAAGCGCGATCGGCAAAGGTCTCGAACCAGAGGGTAATGCCCAGTTTGGCGGCCAGCTCGCGATGTGGTTCGGGGTTAGCAGTCGACATGATCATCAGCGGCAGGCTCGGATCGTAAGCACGCACGGCGCGCATGACGCCTTCGAGCAGCGCCGGGTTGGCGGCCATGTCGTTATACAGTGCCCCGTGGGGTTTGATGTAGCTGAGCCGGGTGCCTTCTGCCTGGCAAATGCCTGCCAGGGCGCCTACCTGGTAGAGCACCATATCTTCAGCCTCTTCAGGCGAGCAGGCCATCGAGCGGCGACCAAATCCCATCAAGTCAGGGTAGCCAGGGTGCGCGCCAATGCGAACATCATGCTGGGCCGCCAGCTTGACGGTGCGGCGCATCACATGGGGGTCGGAAGCGTGGAAGCCGCAGGCGATGTTGGCGCAATCGACATAGGGCATTGCCTCGGCATCCAGGCCGATAGTCCAGTTGCCGAAACTTTCGCCCATATCGCAATTAAGCAGGGGAATGGCCATGGCGACTCCTGTCGTTGATGCAGTGGGTGCTTGCATGTGGCTGAAACGAGACTGTAATTCACCTCCAATATATGAACACGGCATGCTGAGTGCCAATCGTTTTTGTCGATACTAACTATCGGGCTCTCCTATCATATTGTTATTTGGTGGAAAAATGATTGACGCTTGGGCACGATACGCTTATCACAGTAAGGGCGGGGCGTGATAATAACGTTGGTGAAACAGCGCTGCCGAAGATGGTCTCGAAGTTGCATAGTTATCTGGTGTCAACGAGCATCAGCACACAGCAGCAAGCTTTACGTGTCAGCAAAACGGCGCTTATTTATTTCCGAAAGCTATTAGTAGGCGTGTCAATATGCTCGATTTTAAGGAACTTGAGGCGTTTGTATGGGCGGTGAGGCTTGGCTCCTTCCGCAAGGCGGCGACCCGTTTGCACCTTACTCAGCCCTCTGTTTCCGAGCGTATTTCGCGTCTTGAAACCACGGTGGGTGAGCTACTGTTGGAGCGTGCCGCCCGACCCATTCAGCCCACCATGCGTGGCCGCGAATTTTTTGTGCATGCTGAGCGGATGCTGCACCAGCGTGACGAGGCGATGAAGCTTTTCGATGACGAAGAGGCGTTTTCTGCGCCATTACGGCTCGGCACGATTGAAACTATCGCCCATAGCTGGTTTCCCGAGTTTATGCGCAGGCTTACCGAGCGCTATCCACGGCTGACTATCGAACTGACTGTGGATTACTCGCCAGTGCTCAACGAACGGCTACTGGGCAACGAACTGGATATTGTACTGGCGATGAATGGTTATTCGCCGCAGAAGCAGATCGATTATGAGTCGTTGAGTCCGTATGAAATGGGCATGTTTGTCTCACCCCGGCACGCCCATTTGCTCAGCGGAAGTGCCAATATCTGGGGCAGGCAATTACCGTTCATTTCATTTGGCAAGCTGGCGCGCCCCTATACGGAACTGGTGAATTACCTGGCCGAGCAGGGCGTAGCCAGCCCACGTATTCATAGCGTCAGTACGCTGATGACGATTGTACGCATGACCATGGAGGGGTTAGGGATCGGCGCGCTGCCGGTGGCCACCGTGCTGGAAGAGTGGCAGCGAGGAGAGCTCCACCGCTTGTCACTGCCGGTGCCGTTACCCGCCATGCACTATGATGTGATATGGCGCAACGCTAACCACCCACGCTTTTGCCGGGGCGTTGCTCGGCTGGCACAGGAGTGCGCCTGCCGCTATGCCCAGGCGCGCCGTGCCGATATGACAACAACACTTTTCTCTGGGCGCTGGGTACCCAGCAGCGCCTCCTCTGGTACCACCGATGCAACACACCATTAGCTCCATACTATTAATAGAAACAAGAGGGTTCTCACCATGCGCAAGACATTAACTTCCACCCTGCTACTGGCAACAGCCTGCGGTCTGACGGTGACGGCTCACGCGGCTGAGTGGACCATGGCCACGCCGTACGGTGATGCCAGCTTTCATACCCAAAACACTAAACAGTTTGCCGAGGATGTGGCAGAAGCCACTGATGGCGAGCTAACCATTACTGTGCATAGCGGTGGCTCTCTTGTCGCACACGGGGAAATCAAACCGTCGGTTCGTCGCGGCACCATTGATGCGGGCGAAGTCTTCCTCTCTGTGCTTTCCAATGATGACCCCATTTTTGAAGTGGACACATTGCCGGGGGTTGCAGGCAGCTACGATGATGCCTACGCGTTATGGGAAGCCACCAAGCCCATGATCACCGAGCTGTTCGCTTATGAAGGACTGATTCCGCTCTACGCTGTCGCCTGGCCTGCGCAAGGGATCTACACCTCCGAGCCGCTTACCGACCCTGCACAGTTTGAAGGTCTGCGCGTGCGCGCACCGAACATCAATACCCAGCGCTTCGTCGACAACCTGGGCGGCAGCCCCACTGAAACCGAAGAGTCTGATATCCCCACCGCCTTCAGCACTGGCCGTGTGGACGCCATGATTACCTCAAGCTCCACTGGGAACTCCATGGCGGCTTGGGACTATGTCACCGACTACACCGACGCTAACCTGTGGTTGCCCAAGAACATTGTCTTCATCAGCCAGCGCAGTTTCGATGGCCTGGATGAAGCGACCCAGGAAGCCCTGATGGAAGCCGCCGCTGAGGCTGAAAAACGTGGTTGGGAGATGAGCCGTGAAGATAACCAGGCAAGCTTGGACACATTAGAAGAGAACGGTATCTCGGTTTCTGAGCCGAACGACGCTATTTCCGAGGCGCTGCAAGCCGCTGGTGATGAGCTGTTTGAAGATTGGCAGTCACGCGCCGATGATGAAGCCAAACAGGCGCTGGAAACTTACCGCGAGCAACGCGACAGCTAATAGCCGTCTCAATGTCTCTGGCAGGGGCTGCGGCAATGCCACCGCCCCTGCTTATTCCGCGCGCTTTATGAGGCTGCGAACATGACGTTTAAATTCGACAAACTCTATCGCCTCGGTGCTTGGGGTGCGGCGGCGTGCATGGTGGCTATCTGTGCGCTGATCGCGCTCCAGGTAACCTTCCGCTTGGTAGATGCCCTGCTGGTGCTGGTAGGTTTGAGCCGGCTAGGCCTGAGTATTACCGGCGTTTCAGAAATTGCGTCTTACTTATTAGTCGGCGCGACCTTTCTGGGCTTGGCCTACACCTTTGTGCATCACGCCCATATTCGCGTGACGCTGTTGATTACTCGGCTGCCACCTGCCATTCGTGTGTGGTTTGAAGTGTTTGGCCTCATCATCGCCCTGGCGATCAGTCTGATGCTCAGTTATGGCCTGGTGGGGCTGGCGCGAGAGAGCATTCAATACAACGATGTGTCTTCAGGATTTGTGTCGATTCCGCTCTGGATTCCCCAGCTGGTACTTGCGACCAGTGTAGGGCTGCTCTGTCTGGCGCTGGCTGAAGCGTTGTTCATGGCGGTGCGTATCGCTATTCGCGATCCTTCAAGTTTTCGCGAAGCGACGGCCCCAGATGAAAGCGAGGGCCACTAAATGGCGACCTTCACTCACCTGCCCTCTAAATTGGAGAGCTCATCGTGCTGCTACTAAGTCTCGCCACCATTTTTACGCTTGTGCTGTTACTGGGGAGCGGGGTATGGATCGCCTTCGCGCTGATTGGTACTGCCTGGATAGCACTCGAGTTCTTCAGCTCGTTTTCACCAGCTTCTATCCTGGCCTCTGATTTCTGGGGTGCCAGCTATGGGTGGGACCTTACCGCGCTGCCCATGTTTATCTGGATGGGCGAAATTCTGTTTCGCTCGGGGCTCGCCGACAATATGTTCCGCGGTCTGTCTCCCTGGTTAAACCGCCTGCCGGGGCGCCTTTTGCATACCAACATCATTGGCAGCGGCATGTTTGCCGCGGTGTGCGGCTCTTCGGCTGCCACCTGCGCCACGGTGGGCAAAATGACGCTGCCGGAACTCGAGCGGCGTGGCTACGATAGCAACATGGCGATTGGCACTCTGGCCAGTGCTTCGACGTTAGGGCTGTTGATTCCGCCTTCCATCGTGCTGATCGTCTACGGCGTGGTCACCGAGCAGTCGATCTCCAGACTGTTTATGGCGGGTATTGGCCCAGGCTTGATGATCCTGGCGATGTTCATGAGCTATCTCATTTTGTGGGCGCTATTGAAAGGCAACCGCGAAGGCCTGACCGGTGAAGATGAGTCAGGCATGAGTTTTGGCGAAAAGCTGCGCAACACCTGGTCGCTGGTGCCCATTCTGCTGCTGATCGGTGGCATCATCTTTTCGATCTATGGTGGCTTGGCCTCACCCACGGAGGCAGCAGCGGTCGGTGTGGTGCTGTCGATCGTGATTGCCCGCTTCAATGGTCACTTTGACCGCGAAATATTCAAGAGCTCGCTGTTTGCCGCTGTGCGTACCGCCTGCATGATCGCCTTCATCATTGCGGGCGCATCTTTCCTGACCTCGGCCATGGGCTTTACCCAGGTACCGATGAAGCTGGCGCAGGCGATTGGTGAAATGGGGCTTTCACCCACTATGCTGCTGATTGCGCTCACCTTGCTGCTGCTGATCATGGGCTGCTTTCTCGATGGTATTTCGCTGATTCTGCTGGTTACCGCGATTATCATGCCGCTGGTGAGCGCCGCCGGGTTTGACCTGATCTGGTTTGGCATCTATCTGGTGATCGTCGTCGAAATGTCGCAGATTACGCCGCCCGTTGGCTTCAACCTGTTCGTGATTCAGGGGCTGACGGGTAAGGATATTCTGACCATTACCAAGGCCACGCTGCCGTTCTTCCTGCTGATGCTGTTGGCGATCGCCTTAATGCATCTCTTTCCCGGTATCGCGCTCTACCTGCCCGAGGCCATGACCCGTTAACGCTCACTATCGTCCACGGTTAATCATCCAGGCGGCTGTCATGCTGGCCTGGATGTTGATTGGGTGCTTCTTTGTCGCTGCGCTTCGCGCTAAGCTACAGAAAAAGCGGGAACAGGTGGCTCCACCCATGCGCACGAGGAATGACGCTACAGAGATATTTCGACAGTTGGCCGAAGGCATGGGTCACAGTGGGAGCTCTCACTTTTACGCCACGCTGGTAGAGCGCTTGGCAGCCTTACTGGGCGTTGATCATGTATTGATGGCCGATGTAACCCAGTTGCATCAGGCTAAGACGTTAGCGGTCTGGTCCAATGGCGGTCTGCTTGGCAATATCACCTACTCGCTGTCCGGCACCCCTTGCGAAACTGCGCTAGGGCGCGGTTCCTGCCTGTATGCGTGTGATGTTCAATTGCTCTTTCCAGACGATAAGCTGCTCTGCAAGCTCGGCGCCGAGAGTTATATGGGGCGCCCTCTCTACGCTGCCGATGGCGCGCTGATTGGCCTGCTGGCGGTGCTTAAGAACTCCCCTATGCAGTTGGATGAGCTAGCCAATGAAATTTTGCAAATTGCCGCCGCCCAGGCCGGAGCGGAGCTAGGCCGCCAAAAGGCAGAGCAGGCATTAAGAGCAAGCGAAGAAGTCGCACGGGAGAGTGAGCGACGCCTGAATACGCTGCTGAATCACCTGCCTGGCATGGCCTACCGTTGCTTCAATGACCGTGACTGGACCATGCAGGTGGTAAGCCAAGGGGCCGAGGCACTGACCGGGTACCGTCCGGATGAGTTGCAAGGTAACCGGGTGACCAGCTTCGCCGCGTTGATTCATCCCGATGATCAGGAAAAACTCTTCGACGAGGTGCAGTTGGCCATTGCCAGCAAGCGGCCTTACCGGGTGGTGTATCGGTTGAAGCATCGCGACGGGGGGACTCGCTGGATGTGGGAGCAGGGCCAGACTGTCATGGGCCATGACGGTGAGATTGCCTGCCTGGAAGGCTTTATTTCGGATGTGACCGACCAGCAAGAGTCGCAGCGGGTACAAAACGCCGTGCTTCAAGTTGCCTCAACAGTTACTACACGAGTGGGTGACGGTTATTTTCAGCAGTTGATTGCCACTCTGGTTGAAGTGCTGGAAGCCGACGCAGGCTTCATTGCACTACTGCATACCTCCCCTCAGGGCGAGGAAGAAGTCTATGGCCAGGCAACCACGGTTAGCATGGTGGTCAGTGGCGAACAGCGTGAGCCGCACGCTTTCGCACTGCGCGGGTCGCCTAGCGAGCAGGTGGTGCTGGAGCGTGAAGCGGTGATGCATGACGGCCCGCCGCTGCTATTAGCGGGCACGCAGCTACCGGTCAGGGCATGGATTGGTCGCCGCTTAGATAACGCCAACGGCGAAGCCATTGGCGTGATGATGGTGTTTTACCGCCAACCGCTGACGACGAATGCGTTCGCCACCTCAGTGTTGCAAATCCTTTCTACTGGCGCCGCGGCAGAGCTTGAACGCCGCCGTGACCACCGCCATATGCATCAGTTGGCCTACACGGACAGCACTACCGGGCTACCTAACCGTACCCGCTTCATGGAGCTGTTAGCGCAGATGTGGCAAGAGGCCCATCATACTGGGCAGGGGCTTTCGCTGCTGCTGCTGGATATTCGTCGCTTTAAAGAAGTGAATGACCTGCACGGCCATCAAGTAGGTGATCAACTACTGGTGTCAGTCGCGGACCGCTTGCAGAAGATCAGCCACGCCTATGGCCCATTGGCGCGTTTATCCGGCGATGAGTTTGCCATGCTGGTGGCCGACGCTGATATCAGAAACATAAATGATCTCGTCGAGCAGTTGCGCTCAGCTGTGACTCAGCCGCTGCAGCTGGAGCGCCGTGTGTTTAACCTTGATGTCAGCATCGGTTATGCCCGTTATCCCCACGATGTGAAGCAAGCGAGTGAGCTGTTCAATGCCACCAGTATTGCGCTTCACCACGCCAAACGCCGCGACAACAGTACCTGCCCCTATACCCAAGCAATGCATCACGCGCTACAGCGCCGCCAGCGGATGACCGAGCGGCTCAGCGTGGCTATCAGCGAAAACAAACTGGAACTCTATTTTCAGCCCCAGGTGGACCTTGCCAGCGGGCAGCTGACAGGCGCTGAGGCTCTCTGCCGCTGGCATGACGCGGAGTGGGGGTGGGTGAGTCCCGGTGAGTTTATTCCTCTCGCCGAAGAGCGCGGATTGATACGCCTCTTGGGAGACTGGGTGTTGGAGGAGTCGGCTAGGCAACTAATGGCATGGGGTACGCAAAACAAGCAGGCACTGCCGGGTAGGCTGTCGATCAATATTTCTGCCCAGCAGTTTGCTGACCCCGAGCTAACTCAGCATATTGCGCAGCTAATGGCTGGCGTACCACCGAATGCCATTTCTCTGGAGCTTACCGAAAGCGACTTTATGCGCGATCCTGATCAAGCGGTAGAAATTACTCACACCATGCGTAAGGCGGGTTACGCACTCTCTATTGACGACTTTGGCACAGGCTACTCCTCACTCTCATACCTGAGGCGTTTCGCCGCCGACGCACTGAAGATCGATATCTCTTTTGTGCGCGAGATGCTCGATAACCATCACGACCGCACCATTGTGCAGACCATCATTGCCATGGCGAAAGCGCTAGAGATGAAAACGGTGGCAGAAGGCGTAGAGACCCGAGCGCAGGCCCGCCTGCTGGCCGACATGGGCTGTAATGAAGCCCAGGGCTACTGGTTCGGTCGACCGTTGCCAGCCAATGAGTTTGCTGCAGCGTGGTTGAACAAGTAACCACGCAATATCACCGCCAGCGTCATCGTCCTGTCATCACCTTTGGCATACCCTACGCGCCGCCAACCCGCGATGAAAGGAGTGCTCCCATGCGCCTGGCCCTATTTGATCTTGATGACACCCTCCTGGATGGAGACTGCAGCGACCGCTGGAATTTATGGATGATAGACCAAGGGTGGGTCAGCGATGCCGAGACCTTCATGGCGCGTGCCGAGCAGATGCAGCGGGCTTATCATGCGGGCAAGCTAAAGCTCGAAGAGTATCTAGCCATGACCCTGGCGCCACTGCGCGGGCGCCGGGTAACGGATGTGCAAAAAGAGGTCGAGCGGTTTGTCGCCACGCATCTCCAACCGCGTATCTTCACTCAGGCCTGGGCCTGCCTGGAAGCGCATCGCCAGGCGGGCGATACCCTGCTGCTGATTTCTGCATCTGCGCGGCATCTGGTTCAGCCCATTGCGGCTACTTTGGGGATCGAGCACGTGCTGGCGGTAGAGCTGAGCATCGAACATGGCATCAATGAAGACGCGCGCTATACCGGTGGTAGTGAAGGTATTTTTTCCTATCGCGGCGGCAAAGTGCTGCGCCTGAAGCAGTGGCTGATCGAGCAGCAGATCACCCCCAGCCACACCACGTTTTACTCCGATTCCCGCAACGACCTTCCGCTGCTGCAGTACGTGGATTGCCCGGTTGCGGTCAACCCCGACGCGGTGTTGGCCGAGGTGGCTAGCGTTGAAGGGTGGCGGCGCTTAGACTGGCGGGCGCCAGCGCCTGTGAGCGCTTCGTCGCCCAACGCTTTGCCAGGAAAATCGGCGCATGCCTGATGTTATTAATACACGCCTTCAACAAGGAGAGCGTCCTTGAGCCCAGCCGCCCTCGCGCTAGTGCTGGTGTCGGTGTGTATGCACGCTGGATGGAACGTGCTAGGTAAGCGCAACGCGCCGTCGTTGGCCTCATTTGCTCTGGCTTATGGTGCGGGAGGGGCGGTCATGCTGCCGCTAGTATTGCTTGGGCCATCATTAGCGGCGTTACCCAGTGCTTTTTGGGGATGGTTGGTACTCTCTGGACTGTGCCAGATGCTCTATATGGGCGGCCTGGCCTGGGCCTATGCGCGGGGGGAAGTGAGCGTGCTTTACCCCATCGCCAGGGCATTGCCCGTGGTGCTGGTGCCTTTGGTTTCCATCGCGCTGCTGGGCAGCCGTGTGTTGGATGCCTGGGACGGTTTGGGAATGATGCTAGTAGTAGCTGGCGCGCTCTGCCTGCCGCTTAGCCACCCGGAGGCGCGTCGGTTTTCCACCTATTTCACGCCCGCCATGGGGTTTGCGCTGCTGGCGGCGGCGGGAACGGTGGGCTATTCGCTCATCGATAAGCAGGCATTAGGCCACATGCAGGGCGCTGGGCACAGCGTCATCACCGCTGGAGCCGTCTTTATGGTGCTGCAAGCGGTGATGACGCTGACCTGGGCGGTACCGCTACTGGCCCTGCTGCCTGCCGAGCGCCGCCGATTGCCCGCGCTTCGCCAGCAGGGCCTGGCGATGCTAATCACCACCGGGCTGATGATGACCTGCACCTACGGCCTCGTGCTGATGGCCATGGCGATGACCGATGAAGTGAGCTACGTGGTCGCCCTGCGCCAGCTCTCGATTCCGGTAGGCGTGTTGATGGGCGTGCTATGGCTAAAAGAGCCTGCTTCCACCGCTAAAACACTTGGCACCTTGGTGATGCTGGCGGGGTTGATCATGGTGGCACTGTAGTCGCGCCGCCTGCTCGCTCTCTAAACTAGAGCGCCTGCCACACCAAGTTAATCCCCACTAAGAACATGGCGATGATCACTAGGCGGTAAAACAGCTTTTCATTGACGCGGCTCTGCAGCCAAAGACCGTTACGTACACCGATCCAAGCAACGGGTACCAGCAGCAGCGAGGCCCAGGCGCTAGTCATGTTGACCTCGCCTAACCACACATAAGGCCCCAGTTTGATGGAGTTCACGACTGCGTAGGTCACCGTGCAGGTGGCAATAAAGGTCTCTTTGGAGAGCTTGCGCGGCATCAAGTACATATTCATCGGCGGTGCGCCCGCATGGGCAATAAAACTAGTGAACCCGCAAACGCTGGCGGCAGGTAGCGCCCATCGGGAAGAGATAGGTTTCTTGGCCACGGGTTTCAGCAACATATAGGCCGCAAACACTACCGAGAGAAGGCCCAGCACCAGCCGCACTCCTTGCTCACTCAGGCTGCCAAACAGCAGCGTTCCCACCGTGACGCCAATGAATAACCCTGGCACAAAGCGCCACACTTCCGCGCTATCGTGTTTACTCCACCACGCTTTTACCGCAAACACATCCATCACCAGCAATAGCGGCAACAGTAATCCGGCTGCTTGGGTCGGGCTAATCGCCAGCGCCATCAAGGGCACTGAAAGCGTGCCGAAGCCACCCGCAAAGCCGCCTTTTGATACGCCGGTCAGGTAAACGGAAAATACGATTAACAGCCAAGCAATCACGGTATAGTCGGGGAGCATGAACGCCTCTGGATATTCAAAAAAGTGAACCACAAAAAAAGCCCCGCATTAGCGGGGCTCATCAGCATAGCATTAGATAAACGTTAGCGGGCGAAGTGAGTGGCGACGCCGCTTGCACCATTCAATGGCTTTGATCACAAAATAATCAGCGTCGCGAGCCCCAAGAACGATAGAAAGCCCACCACATCCGTGACGGTGGTGAGAATTACCGCGCCGGAGAGGGCAGGGTCAATCTGTAGCCGTTTCAACACCAGGGGAATGAGGACGCCGGATAGGTTGGCAAGGCTCATATTGATAAAAATCGCTAGCGTGATGACGAGCGTAATCAGCGGGTCGCTAAACCACAGGTAGGAAATACCGCCGACCACCAGGGCCCACACCAAGCCATTACTCATCCCCACCCATAGCTCTTTATTATACAGCCAGCGTTTATTGTTACCGGCAAGCTGCCCGAGCGCCAAACCGCGTATCACTACTGTCAGGGTCTGGCTTCCGGCAATTCCGCCCATGCTAGCGACTACGGGCATGAGAATGGCGAGCGCGACGATTTGATCCAGTACGGCTTCAAACTGCCCGATCACAAAAGCTGCTAAAAAGGCGGTCAGCAGATTAATACCCAGCCACATACCGCGGCTTTTCGCGCTGCGCGCAATGGGGGTAAACACTTCTTCTTCGTCGCTAACGCCTGACATGTGTTTCAACGTCATGTCAGCATCATCTTGGGTGATTTCTAATACGTCGGCAGCGTTTAGCTGGCCGACCAATAACCCATCGCTATCGCACACTGGCACAAAGTGAAGTTCTTTAGAGCGCAATAATGCAGCGGCTTCACTCACTTTCATTTGATCATTTAGGGTGAAAAAATCATCCATGTAATCATCAACCACGGCTTCTTGTGGCTGTTTGATTAAATCAATCAGGCTCAAGGTGCCGAGTAGGCGTTTATCCTTGTCTGTAATCATGATTTGCTGTGATTCATCATCGAGCAGGTGATGAATCCGGATATAGCGTTGTACGGCCTCTAATGACACGCCTTGTTTTACATTGACCGTCTCGGGGTCCATGTATCGTCCCACTACATCATCTTCATAGGCATGAAGGTTCTCAACCTGGGCGCGTATCTCCTGATCCAAGCTGGCATAAACGGTGGTTTTGATCTCTTCGTCGGCGACATCAAGAACGTCGGCGACTTCCTGGGCATCCAAGCCTCTGACTATCTGTTCAACATCGCTGGCAGAAAGATCCTCAATATAGTCAGCGCGAATATCCTCATCGACTTCTGCTAAAACTTCACCAAGCACATCGTCTGGAATGTAGTCCCAAAGTAAATCACGGGTTTTAGCGGGGAACGACTCAAGCGTGCGCGCAATCGCTAATATATCGAGCTCTGTGAATAGCTCTTTGAGGGCAGCGGTATCTTCTTCATCTAATAACTTTTGAAGATACAGCAGTTGCTCCTCGGTATTGGTATATTTTTCATCATCGCGCATAGAGTCCATCCTTATAAACACTCATTTTTAACACAACCACTTGAAAGCTCGTGATGGCTCACTATGGATCTTATCGGCAGGCTTGGTTGAAAGCCATCCCGGCTTTTGGCACGGCATTGTCTGCGCCGGGAGGCGTTGAGTTCTGATGTGCGGCAAGGGCGAGGAAGGTAGGGACGAGGATGGCAGTGACAAAGATAGCAGAGAATAGAGACAGACTTCAGAAGCTGGAATACCGCCTAGTCGAGACTTCAGGTCTCGCACCAGGCGGGCAGTGAATGGGGGATAGAACTGGTCAGATCCTATCCATTCCTAAACAGGAAACTGTAAGCATTAAGCGCAGGCACACCGCCCAGGTGGGCATAAAGGACTTTGGAGCCTGCTGAGAATTCACCGTTACGCACCATGTCGATCATGCCGTGCATCGATTTGCCTTCGTAAACGGGGTCGGTGAGTACGCCTTCCAGACGGGCGCACAGGCGAATGGCTTCTAGCGTGCCTTCGTTGGGCAGGCCGTACTCGGGGCCACCATAGCGGGTATCCAGAATCACGTCGTCATCGGCAATGCCGCCTTCCAGCTCTACCAGCTCAGCCGTATGGCGCGCGATACGCAGGATTTGTTCGCGGGTTTGTTCGGGTTTGGCAGAGGCGTCAATGCCAATCACTCGCTGGGCGCGGCCATCGGCGGCGAAGCCGACCACCATCCCTGCCTGGGTACTGCCGGTAACTGAGCACACGACGATATAGTCGAACTTGAAGCCCAGCTCTTTCTCCTGTTGACGCACCTCTTCGGCAAAGCCCACAAAACCTAAGCCGCCGTAAGGATGCTCGGAGCAGCCTGCGGGAATCGGGAAGGGCTTACCACCCCGCTTGCGCACATCCTCCATCGCCTGCTCCCAGCTGGGGCGGATCCCGATATCGAAGCCAGCATCATCCAATCGAACATCGGCGCCCATGATGCGCGACATCTCGATATTGCCCACTCGGTCATACACCGCATCGGAGTAGTTGACCCAGTTCTCCTGCACCAGCACGCATCGCATGCCCAGGTGAGCAGCGACGGCAGCGACCTGGCGGGTCTGGTTCGACTGAATACCGCCAATCGACACCAGCGTATCGCAACCTTGCTCCAGTGCCTCAGGAATCAAGTACTCCAGCTTACGGGTTTTGTTGCCGCCAAAGGCTAAGCCGCTATTGCAGTCTTCGCGCTTAGCGTATAGCTCTACTTCACCGCCTAAATGTTCGCTTAGCCGCTTGAGGGGGGTAATGGGAGAAGGCCCAAAGGTAAGCGGATAACGTGGGAAACGATCAAGATTCATATAAAAAATCTCCTACTTCTAAGCGAGAAAGAGCGGCATAAAAACTGCCTAGCGAGGGTAGATGTGAAACCTTGGCGTGCTCGCAAATTTTTATATTTAGCATCGTTTTATAGTAAGCGGTGACGTTATTATTTGTGTTGCAAATTATCTGTTTTATAGGCAATAAAAAGTGATATAAATAAAGATAATCGGTTTTAAGTTTTGCTAAATAGCCAATAAGGACACTATTAGTGTGTGCAAAGCGATCGCTTTCGCGCTCAGATGCCGACCAGCCAGCGGGTGAACTGGATCGTATCGACAAGCGAATTCTCAAACTGCTTCAGAATGACGCCACGCTCTCGAATGTGGCCTTGGCCGAGCGCGTTAACCTAAGCCCTGCAGCTTGCTTGCGCCGAGTGGAAAGGCTCAAACGGGATGGGGTGATCAGCCGGGTGGTGGCGCATTTAGACCCAGAGCAACTGCAAGCGGGCATGGTGGTATTGATTGGCGTGGTGCTGGATCGCTCGACGCCGGAATCCTTCGCCGCCTTTGAGGAGGCGGCCCAGAAGGTGTCAGGCTGTATGGAGTGCCACGTGGTCACCGGGGAGTTTGACTATTTCATGTTGGTACGCACGCGGGACAGCCAAAGCTTCAACAGGCTGCATGCTGAACAGTTGCTCTATCTGCCTGGAGTGCGCCAGATCCGCTCATTTATGGGGCTGCGTGAAGTGGTCTCGACCCATAAGGTGCCGATTTAGTGATGTGTTAAGGCGAAGAAGAGGGCTCAGGACGGGTAGCTAACCACAGAGCGATCATTATAAGGAAAGCGACCACACCCCAGCGCAGCCAGCCCTGGTCGAGTGACCAGACCACGATCAATGCACTCAACGCGATCATGCTGACGGCTGCGAGCTTGGCACGCCGGGGAATGGCGCGCTCTTGCTCCCAGGTGATCAGCAATGGCCCGACATAGTGGCGGGAACGGATCCAGACTTCAAAGCGCGGTGAGCCTTTGGAGGCACAGTAAACAGCGATCAGCATAAAAATAGTGGTGGGCATTAGCGGTAAAAAAATACCCACCAGCCCCAGGCTGAAACTAATAGCCGCCAACGCCACCCATATGATGCTGATCAGTCTCATCCTTGCTCCCGATTGGCTCGCTGTTACTCAGTGCATTGCATTCTGTGTTAATAAGTATGGTCTTATATCACGGCTTCGCCATGCAGGTAGTTAGTCTTCATATAAATGCAGATACTCCGTCATCGTCCTGTCATTTAGCTTGTTTAGTGTCTCCTAACGTTCAATCGTTGGCATACAAACGATCAGGGGGAGACCACCATGAGTAAAGAGATCGAAGATCATCGCCTGTTTAACCGCAGTAGCAATCAGCCTTTTGCTGAGGTATTAGCGCGGCACGTATCCCGACGTGATGTGATGCGCGGCGGCTTGGGAGTCGCTGCTGCCTCGATGCTCAGTTTTGGTGGCGCTGCCCAGGCGTTGGCTTCCAGTGGCGCGCAGAAAACGCCTCTGACGCTTGCTTTTGAAGCGGTGCACGGTTCGCTCACCGACGCGATCGTGGTGCCGGAAGGCTATGTGGCCCAGGTGTTGGTGCCTTGGGGCACGCCATTGAACACAGGCGATGCGTGGCAGGCCGACCAAACCATGACACCTGAGCGGCAGGCGGAAAGTGTCGGCATGCACCATGATGGCATGGCCGGTTTTGCCTTGGACGCCGACAACGCCTCGCGTCGTTTCGTGCTGGCGCTCAATAACGAATATATCGACCAAGCCGCACTATGGGCACCTCAGGGCGGCCCCGCCAATGCCGAAGAGGGCCAGCGGCCAGCAGATGAGTCGCGCACCGAGATCAACGCTCACGGTGTCACGCTTGTCGAAGTCGAAAAAGACGCCAATGGCCAATGGTCGCATGTGCCGGGCTCGTCATATAACCGCCGCTTCACCAGCGCAACGGTGATGGAGCTTTCCGGGCCCGTGGCTGGCAGTGACTACGTCAAGACACAGTTCTCTCCGACAGGCATGCAAACCCGCGGCACGAACAATAATTGCGGTAATGGGGTAACCCCCTGGGGAACCTATATTGCCTGTGAAGAGAACTGGCCCGATATCTTCGTCAATCGTGGCGAGCGCTTTCAGGACGACGCCCGCATCGGCATCCCCACGGACAAAAGCCGCTATGGTTGGGACACATCCGCAGGCGATGCCTCCGAGGAGAATGGTGAGTTCGCCCGCTTTGATATCACCCCACGTAGCGAGCGGGCGGAGGATGATTATCGCAATGAGGCACGCACCTTCGGCTATCAGGTGGAGATTGATCCCTATAGCGGAGTGCGGGCCGTCAAGCGGACAGCGCTTGGGCGTTTCCGCCATGAAGGATGCTGGTTAGGCAAGCTGGAAGCCGGTCAACCGGTGGTCTACTACTCGGGGCACGATGCCCGCAACGAGTATGTGTATAAATACGTCTCCGACGCTGCCTGGGATCCCGCCGATGCCAATCGACCCGGCGAAGCGTATGACCGTCTTGTCATTGGCAGCAAATACCTGGACAACGGCACGCTGTTCGTGGCCCGTTTTCATGCCGATGGCAGCGGTGAATGGCTGCCGCTAACACCGGAAGCCCAAACGCGTGATGGCCGCACATTGGCCGCGGCGCTGGGGCTTGCCAGCGATGATCAAGCAGGCATTATCATCAATACCTGTGACGCGGCGGATTTGCTGGGCGCCACGCCGATGGATCGTCCTGAGTGGGCCTCTGTTGATCCTGCCTCAGGCGATGTCTATCTCACGCTAACCAATAATAGCCAGCGCACCGCTGAGGACTCCTCCCCGACGTACACCAACGACGGCGAGCGTCTTGAACAGAATGGCGTCGGTTACGATCTGGCACCGACCAACGCGGCTAATCCACGCGCCAATAATGAGGCGGGACACATCATCCGCTGGCGTGAAAGTCGTCTGCCGAACGCCTTTGCCTGGGAAGTGTTTGTGTTTGGTGCGGCTATCGATGATACGGATAACCACTCGGGCCTGACGGAAATGAACCAGTTTGCCAGTCCCGATGGACTATGGTTCGACGAGCGTGGCGACGGTCAGGGCATTCTCTGGATCCAGACCGATAACGGCTATGAAGGTATCACCGAGTACACCAACGACCAGTTGCTTGCGGTCGTGCCTAATGGTCTCGATGATATTCAAGGCACCGGCCCCGTCATTAACAGTAGCAACCAGCAGCAGCTCAAACGCTTTGCGGTGGGGCCGAACGGCTGCGAAGTGACCGGCATCTTTGCCACACCTGATAAGACCGCGTTGTTTATCAACATTCAGCATCCGGGCAATTGGCCAGCCGACGCAAGCGCCTTGGTGCAAGACGCTACGGTTGCCGCCAGTGGTCAAGTGCGCCCCCGCGCAGCGACCGTGGTGATTCAGAAGCGTGACGGCGGCCCGGTGGGAGTGTAAAAGCTATTAAGTTGCTAATGCATAACGCAGTGATAGCACTAGCGCTTAGCTAATAGTGCCAATTGCTAAAACGAGCGGGAAAGGGTGGGCTTGATTAATTAAGCCCACCCTATAAAACACTTTATAAAAGCATTTTATAAAAAGTTAACCAGCTTTCTTGTTAACGTTCTCTTTCGCTAACGTATTCAACTTATCATCCGCGGATTTTTCTTCCTTCAGCGTTTCGGCCAGGATGTTTTTAGCTTCGGTATAACCTAACTGCTCTGCAAGAGAACACAGCGTGCCATAGGTGGCGATTTCATAGTGTTCTACCTTTTGTGCAGCACCAATCAGGCCCGCATCACGTACAGCGCCTTTTTCGGTCGCTTCAATCAGTTCCTGCGCTTCCTCTATCAAGCTCTCCATGGCGTAACACTTCAGCCGTTTGATACGGATATCAGGCACGCTATCAGCGACTTGCTCTAGTCTTTCTACCTGTCCTTGGGTTTCATCAAGGTGATGTTTAAAAGCATCGACCAGCTTGGGGTCATCCGCGGCACGTGCCATTTTGGGCAGCGCGCGGGTCATTTGCTTTTCTGCGC
>NZ_PJBT01000031.1:0-22216 GCF_002836035.1 Halomonas sp. MES3-P3E
TTTAGTAGCTTTATTAATCTACCTAATAATACCCCAGGTTACCTTTGGGGCTTTAAGCGACTACCAAGAGTGCTACAAGGTCGGAGAGACATGTATTGATTCTGCCCCCAGAACGATAATGGGTAAAACAGTCAGACGAGAGTGCTGGGAATATGCCGTTACTTATAGATGTTACGGCGATCCATATAGCCACACTTGCAATCTCGAAGCACTACAGAACGATGATGACTGGGAGTTGGTAAACACGTTTGGAGAAACATATCCAGCGACCTATTCGCAATATTCACGCATTCTTCCTGACAGTTGGATCGAAGAATGGCAAAAGAGCGAGTCTACATGTAGTGCCGACACTTCGTATGGCTGTGGCCCAGATATAAGCAGGACAGATATAAAAGATGCTTCTGGAAATATTGTCGGCCAGAAAGTAACTAAGCGCTGTTACATCGGCGAGACACCACGTTGCAATAACGACCCGAACTGCAACATAACGAGCTACGACTGCACCAGAAAGCAAGACGGTTTATGCGTTCGGCAGGAACAGACATATACATGTCGCGAAGATGGGAAATGCGATCCTAGTTCCTACGAAATTATGCCTGAAGTTAGCGATGATGAAGGCGCCTTCTCAGACGCTATTGCAGCGGCAGGTGTCATGGACATGATCGCTGCCGAGGGTGGGTTAGATGAAAACATGCGGATCTTTTCTGGCATGGAGCGCGAGTGCAAAGCGATTACAAGCGATTTCCGCCGCATGATGGAATTTAACGCAACCGTATCAACCGTTTTGGCAACGTATTTTGGCGGACCGCTTGGAGCTGTCTTGGCTGGCACTGCTTCGGCAGACATCCTAAATGCTATTGAGCACATGCAATGCTGTCAGGAAGACCCAGAAGATGTCGTTTTGACCAGCTCATTTATCTCTATGGCTACAGGAATCGGTGCTGACTACTGTGACCTCGAAGATGTAGAGCTTGCTGCTGCTCGCATGGCGAAACGAGCCGTCCAAGTTACACCCGGCTTTGTTCCCACCAATAATACGCTATGCACGTTCGCAAATTATATTTACAACGCGCCTGCGAAAGGTGACATGTCCTACGCGAAGCAAATATGCGCACATTGGACAAGGCCATGGTCGATTGCGAACACCCAAACTCAGGTGGATAGATACCAACGCTGGTGCGAGTTTGACTCGATGCTTGCCAGAATAATTCAAGAACAGGGTCGAGAACAGCTTGCCGAGTTGGCTTCGCAAAACGCAGGTGGAGCTGTTACCAAGCGCATTGAGTTTCCTTTTTACAATTCTGCCGGAGGATGGTCGAACGAGCTAAATGCCAACGGCAATCGAGTGCGGTTCTGGCAGTGGAAAGAGGAATGCTCTACCGATGAAGGCTTTACCAATTCGATGTTATCTGGATACGACTGCCCTTCAAGCCCAGACATTTATGCAGCGGTCTGCTCTGAATCGTCATGCGGGGCACCGCCTGATCACCCTGTTTATGGCTTTAGCCCAGGCTGGGAAACCCATCGCTTAGCAGCAGAGGATCATCACACCCGTGCGATCAACCGATATTCGGTTGTAGAAGGTGGGTGTTTTGAAGATGGCAGCTGTGAATACAAAGTTCACGCTTGGAAAGCTGGCGCTGGTGGTCAGATGCGCATTCCCTTAGATATGAAGTGGCCAATCAATTTTCCTAATGATGGCTGGGGCGAGTTTTCTTGGGCGCATAACAATGTTCACTTCGAGGCATATACAAACCCTCTAGGTTCAGAATCCCCTTCCAGAGGGCTGCGCATGTGTATCGGTTCATCATATGAATGCTATGACAATGCGGCGTGGAATGAAGTCAACATCCAGAATGACATTACTAATTTGAATAACTATGTCAGCAACAGTCCACCAGTGACTCTCACTGGTGGATGTTCCGTTGAGGAATGTGAGTTTAGAGCTTCAATTGAAGTCAATCTTACAGCTAAGCCTTGGTACACCTACTCAGAAAAGAAATACGAGCCGTGCATGCTAAAGGTTTTGGGTAGCTGTGTGACAAAGGCCTCCACAACTTACGATCGTCAGTACAAGCCAGACTGCACCGGGTTCACTATTGACGAGTTCCTTGCACTTGATCTCGGCGATATGGATTTCTCGGAGTACGTGGAAACGTTGTCGGAAAAAGCACAATCGGAGTTCAACCAGACATGGGCAAGATAGCTTTAATTCAAGCTACTTGTGTGGTGATGGTATTGGCATCTACTGGCTCCTTCGGGAGCCCAGTAGACCGAATCACTGCCCAAGCTGAAGCGCTGGCATCAGGTGCAGCCGGTTCAGAGGAAGTGGTGCAGAACGCGGGGCAGAGGCCTTTCATGTTCACGCCCAATAATGGGTATGTAGGCCTAGAAACCCAGCTAGATGTATCGCTCACATATACGTCCTTTGAGAACGGTGGACAGAACGTTAGAAGAGTTGAAAAAGCAGTTGTCGACTGGGGTGACGGCTCAAGTCCGACCACAGTGACCCCTGGCACACCCGCCTACCATACGTATGGCCACCGCAATAAGGAGGGTGCCATTACACCTCATGGAAGTATTGTCTATACCGGCAGGATTACGTTCGTGACTACTTCAGGCAATGCATATACCGAGCAGTTTCAATATAGCATGTGGCATTCCTTTCTTGACTCGCTTGTTCCCGGAGGAAGATCGCTACCCAACAACATGCTACCGAGCGTTAGTGGGGCTGGTGGCAGGGATCGTTTGCCTAGTGGCTTCTTTGATAGGAACAACAAATAATGCAAACTCTTTTCAAGGCTGCGTTGATCATGGTGGCAACAACCATGCCTTTTTTTGCCAATGCTCAGGAAGGCGCCAATGAACCCGCGCATCAGCTTTACGGCGGTCATGATGCTGGCGCGCTACTTAGCAAGTCGATTATGGTGACCAGCCAGCTAGATTGGCTCAATGCCTGGTCGCAGAACCTTGGAGGCAATCCACCAGAAGATTTGCCCCAAGGCTATATCGGAGTTCTAGTCTTCGCGTCCTACCCAGGACACCTCATAAGCCTTCATCCTCTGGACGACAGCTCATCTTTGACGATTCGCTGCCATCAGGCACCGCTGCCCGACAGCCGTAGCTACATCGCCCCCGCTGCATGGGCAGCCGGGATGTTCCGTGCTGATAGCGTGACGCTGGAGGATTGCCCATGATAGCCGGCAGAATGGATGCGCTGGCACTTACCGCCATTGCAGCCGGCGTTGCGGCCGCTACACCTTGGGCTGTCGGCACCTTCCCAGCATGGCCTGCTGGCGTCCTGGGTTCGCTGGGCATGGCGCAGCTCACATGGAGCCAGGCTATGGCCAAGCTGCGCCAGTACGACGAGGATTCCCGAGAGGGCTTCGTGCTGCCTTCAGACGAGCCAGTAGATGATAAGGGGCCTTCCTTACATATCGGCCTGACCACCGACAAAAATACTCGAATCAACATGCCCGACATCCTCGGGCAGCGACACACTGCGATCGTGGGTCAGTCTGGTGTGGGTAAGACTACTCTTGGTGAATATATCCTCTGGCAGCAAACTGCGCGTGGGCGCGGATGGCTATTCATTGACGCCAAAATTGATCGGGACACTCGGGATCACCTAGCGTACATGGCCAAGGTGACAGGCCGCGAAGATGAACTCTACATTATCGACGTGTCAGACCCCGATAACGCCAATACCTACAACCCTGTTCTCCACGGCGATCCTGATGAGGTGGCATCGCGGCTGATGAACCTCATTCCTTCTGCGGAGAACAATCCAGGCGCCGATCACTACAGGCAATCCGCCAATCATGCACTCACTGTCATCATTGCCGCTCTGCAAGCCTCCGGTCAGTTATATCACTTCGGCGATCTATCAATTCTATTGCAGTCCGATAGAGCCCTTGAAAACTTGGAGAGAATGACTCCTCAAGGGCCTGAGAAGAGGGCGCTATCGATCTTCCTCGATCAGTTCCGTACCCGTACCAAGGAAGGGACAAAAATCGACCTCAACCGCATGAAGCAAACGCTGGGCGGGATGGCAGGCCGGATTGCACTGTTCGCCCAGGGTAAGTTTGGAAAGGTCTTCAACGTTTATGCCCCGGAAATCGTGCTTACCGAGATTATTCGTAAGGGCCACATGCTTTATGTCTCGCTTCCGACGATGGGAAAGGACACCGCAGCCCTCAACCTAGGGAAAATGATCGTCTCGGACATTCGCTCTGCTGTTGCCTACATTCAAGATTTACCCAAGGGCGAAAGGCCAGAGCATTTCATCGCACTTCTGGATGAAATGGGTGCTTACGTAATGGAAGGGGTAGGGCGTCTCTTCGAGCAGGCGCGATCGGCCAATATCGCACTGATTCCAGCCTTCCAGTCCTTCAGCCAGCTTAATCGAGTCTCGCCAGACTTTGCAGACATCGTGATACAGAACACATGGAACAAAATATTCTTCAAGTTCGGTGCGAAAGACAGCCCTGAAGAGGCCGCAGAAATACTAGGTAAAACCAAGCGTTTTCAACGTACTGTCTCAGTCTCGGCTAACCAGGGAGAGAGTGCGCAGTATTTGAGAACCACCCCACAATCCAGCATGTCCGATGGCGGCGGCATGGGTGAAAGCTGGCGCGAAGTTGAGGAGTTCAGGGTAACACCGGATCAATTGAGAGCCATGGATATGGGGCAAGCGGTCATGATGATGGGCGCTCGCATGTATCATTTGAGAACGCCAATGATCAACTACCCCAAACACATTCCTTCATTTAAGGTAATAAAACGCAAGATGAAGATGCCTGCCGACAAACAGGCGCTTAACTTCGAGGAACGACTAAACGAGTTTCTTACAGCAACTGTTTAGGTGGTAGTTATGATTACAGTGTTATTTTGGGCAACAATCGCCATCTTCGCTATGTTGCTCTTAGGAATTCTTCCGGGAGTAAAGGAAGTCTTTAGACCGCTCATGGATATTTTATCCAAGGGAACCATAGAGGTATTGAAATTCGCCGGGGGATATATTCTTTGGCTTGCCAAGACGATAATTCATGCCCATATCGACCTTGTTACCCACTTATGTCATAAGCGCTCATACTTTGACCCAGCAGAAAAGATGAGAAAATAGCCGCTTCTTATTGTAATTTGAAATCGTCGTATGGTATTATTAGATAACATCAAGGTGATTGCGTCGATCGTTCGGAGGTCGAAATGGCTAACAAGAATCGCAAAGCTCGCCGCCAACGTGCGATCGCAGCACGGCAACATGCCGCTCAGCCATCCCAGGGCTCTTTCGTCGCAAATGAGCTGCACCAACTGATCGGTGCTAATGAAGAAGATGTAGTCAGGGCTTTTAAGTGGAGAGCCAGGCAGAACGTTATCTTTATCTATGCGGTTAATGCAGTGATATTTGCGTTTCTACTATTCTTCACCGCGTACACTTCAAACAGTGGGCTGAGCAAATTTGTCCCGTTTATCTGGGCGGGTTTCATCGCTTTGTTCCTAGCACAACAAGCTATGCTGAAACGCTACAAGCAGCTCATCCGAAACACATAACCCCCCTGCCTTGGCAGGGGCTTTGCCTATATGGCTCCTCTTATCGAGACAGCATAAATTCCCGAGGATCAATTTCCTCGCCTTGGGCAGGGGAAGGGATCGATTCATTGCTTGATGAATCTGATGAAGACCCCCCTGAACGGACCTGTATCCTTGTTATCGTTGCTTCAGTTGCGTTCAAGGTGGGTCCATTTCTGGCCTGGGAGTCAATCTGAGACTGACTAGGCGGGGCTTCGACATCAACCGGCTCAAAAGTGCCATCGCCACCATATTGGTAATATGCATGCCCGTCTTCTCGCTCGACTGCATAGATTGCTTGCCCATGACCACTCTCATCTTGGGTGTAAAGCGCGGGTACGAACATATCATTGCCGACTTGAATATTCGTTCTATCGCCACCCGTGATCATGGCGTCAGCGTTGCTGGCATCAGCTGCCGCTAGATCCCTGCGATCAGCAACAGTAAAGCTCTCACCTGTGTCTATAACATGGTAACTATCAGGACGAACAACAGGAGCCTGGGCATTGGCTTGTATATCATTCAATTGCGTAGGCGAATCAGCAGATAGCCCGCTGACACCAATAGCACCAATAGGCGATGTAGTGGCGTCTGCATGACTTGCCCTTTCATTAACATCGGCGGTGTTGGCCCCTACTGTCCCCATGACAAGGGCCCCTCGGCCGGAAATGTCTTTTACATCTTCACTCATTTGTCCTTCTACTTTACTCCGGACAACATCAAAATCACTTTGTATGCCAGCTACAGCGTGAGGATTTGCAGCTGTAGGAAGCGAGCCTGAACGGCTAGTTGTGTATTCCTCACTTGCTCGTTGCTGAACCTGCACGGCCTCTTGGTAATCATTTGAAGCCGCGTAGAGCATTGATGCTCGGTCTTCACCGGCACGGCTTTCAAGAACCTGACGTGATTCCCCTTCGGTAAACTTCTGGGAGTAACGACTACCATCTTGTCCTGTAACACTTAGCGTGCCGTCTTCACCAAAAACGAGCTTTCCAGTATCTGCCTGCGCAACACTGGTGGTTTCTTCGCGCGCATCTTGATCCGACTGGGACCTACGCACTCCGGCCTCAACAGCCGCCGAGCCTCGGTAATAACCACTTATGCCACTGCTAAGGCTAAGCCCAAGCTCGCCTTTAACACCTGCTTCAGCTGCCACCTTACCTGCTGCGTGCATGGTCATATCGTTTATTTCGCGCTCAGAAAGACCTGTTTGATCCATCACTTGACGGGTTGCACCCAATTCACTCATATACCTCTGACCTTGGGTGTCTTGACTCATTCGAGACCAATCAATCGAACCGTCTTGCATATAGCCATTGTCTTGGGCGTATTGAGTAGCACCTCGAAGGGAATCGGTCATCATACTTTGAGACTGCTGTGAGAACGACTCCTTGGCTTCTTGAGTGCGCTGTGTAGCCTCTGAGTATGATTGCGAAGCCGAATAGTTCGCTCTAAAGTCAGCTGGGCGTAAGCCCACGTTCATATCTTGGCCGCTCATACTGGTCACAGTAGAAGCTCCAACCCCTACATGGTGGGCCGATACTTCTTCCCCAGAGCTATAACGGTGAGAGGTTTGGTGAGCATTCATGTTCGCGTTGTTCATACTTACCTGGCCAGCCGAAGCTGCACCTGTAGACATGTTGTTCGC
Organism: Halomonas sp. MES3-P3E; assembly: GCF_002836035.1. NCBI lineage: Bacteria > Pseudomonadati > Pseudomonadota > Gammaproteobacteria > Oceanospirillales > Halomonadaceae > Halomonas > Halomonas sp. MES3-P3E. The sequence continues at coordinate 7,220 of NZ_PJBT01000031.1, forward strand.
GGCTGTCGCCGCTTGTTGGCTACCAGATGCCCTGTCCAAGACAGAGGTGAAGGCGTAACCGCTGCCAGATACTAGCCCCCACATGATGGCGGGAACTAAGGTGGACATAAAACCTGATGCCATCACCATCTTGTCCGACATCTCGCTGACTGCGCTCATATTGGCCATGGTGAGACCATCAGCGAGGTATCCCGCTGTCTGCCCCTGGAAATAGAGCATCATGATGTAGTTCACGATAGCGAGCCCTGGCCACCATAAAATGAGCCAGGTCATCACCTGGGCATACGAGGTGCCCATCTTCTTGCCTAAGCCGGGGACCAACACCGCAGCAAACACAATCGGCGCCAGCCCAATCACGAATGCCTGAAGGATCGCGAAGAAATAGCCCGCCATATCCCGGAAGAGAATAGCTGTGCTATACCATCCAGATTGCTGGGCACGTCGAGCCTGTTCCATATTCAAGGCTGAGATCAGCTCGTTGGAGCCTGTGGCCATTGCTGCGTATTCATAGGTGCCTGAGTACATTTCTGCGATTGCGGCTTGTGTGGCAAGCCCTGTGGCGTCCTGAACGGCACTTCCCCCTGAGGCCCAGCGAAACGAATCATCCAGAGCGGCTTGTGCCAGCGCTGTTGAACCTGCTGCCTGCTGAAGCCAGAACGGGGAAGCTTCCCTCATGCCGTTCAATAGCGCGGGAGCTGCAGTCTGCAAACGGTTGTCAATGCTCGCGTAGGCCTCATCGCAAGCCTGCATGCCACCATTTGGATCGGTCGAGTCATAAACGACGGTATAAACTGCCCGGTTCAGGTTATTGCCTAAAACCCCCCATGCATTTTGTGAGGTAATTAGCGTCACCGGGGATATTTTGCCGCTAAAAATATTCGGCAACGCACAGTCATTCATGAAACTTTGAATGCTTGATCGCAGGTACGGATCAGTCAGGCGAATCTTCTTCATGTCATTCAGCATGCTTGCCGCCATGCCAATGGGAGCCCCCTCTGAAATACGTAGATTTTCGAAGTTTGGCGTCGTGAAGTTAGTTTCAATGCCGTTTGTAGCCCACATCCCTATCTCTGAGATGACAACAGCAGGAAGACCGATGGCTGCCGGAACGCCTTCAATTCGTTGAATGAATTGGGGCGACCCAACGCCATCCCACACCATGTCTTCAATAAGAATATCGACCTTCAAAGAGAACAGCATGTAGACAGTAAGAATCATGCCGGCAAAATACATGGCCACCTTTTGCAGACTTCCACCCAGGATTCCCGTAAAGCACATCGCAAGGAAGCCGGCCATCGCCAAGAATAGCGCCAAGTTCCTGAACCCAGGGTTTGAGTCAGGGTCAGTCAGGCGTTTAATCGCCTCCAGTATTTGCGCCAGCGCATAACCATTGCCATAGCCATAAAATGTCCAAGTGTCACCACTTGCAGGCGTCATGGTCTCTGCGATTGCTAACCCCGGAACAGCGACCAATCCAATAGCTATAAGGGCAGGAACAAGCCATTTCATCAGTCCATCTCCCGAACCATATCACGAGCGAAATCCATGCCGGATAGACCCATGGCATGAAGATTTCGCAACGTGGCGCGGTTGATCTTGTCAACCTGGCTCATTATGTTTTCCTGAGTCTCAGCCATAAGGTTAATTTGCTGAGCCTTCTGGGAGGTCACGACAACTAGCTCATTCTGGGCCTCGCGGAATTCGCGCAAGATCTCACCCGGCACGGATGATGTCATCGATGTCTTAGCCGTTGCCTGGACGGCATAGCGAATGTACTCAATGGAGATCATGTAAGACAGAATGGTCGAGTTACCAACTACTAGGTCGTAGGCAAGGTCCGGGTAGGTCGCTGCAACATTAACTGCTTGATAGAGCGGGAAGGGCGCTGCAGCAATAATGGCCTTTTGAGAAGCGGTCAGCGGGGTGCCACTGGCAACGTTCTTAACCGCACCTTCCAATTCCATAATCACCGTGGTCAAAAAGCCGTGGCCAAGTGATATATCCTCAACCTTTGCTTTGTTCGGGTTCCAACAGTCTCTCAGATCACTGTTGCTACAAGTATAAATCTCGGTGGCCTGGCCTGAGGCGCCTGACCATACCTTGTCCTCGCAAAAGCTGTTCACGAAGTCAGCGTATTCAATGACGGTCGGCGAGGCTTTATCACTTCCGCACAGGAATATGTCCAGCATCGCATCGGCAGTTTCGATGGTTGGCGCAAAGGTGTTCGAGTCGCCACTACCCCCTTTGTTGCGAACCTCAGTACCAATCCAACTCATCAATAGCTCGGCAAATATCTTGTTCTCTGCCCCCATGTTGTTGCTGCCATCTCGCCCAGGGGCAATACCTGCTTCTTGAAGGCCTAGCCATGTGCGGTTGCCATCAAGCTCTAAGGCCAGTGCGCGATCCCCGGGATTGTTGCTGAGGTGGTCTCGCACTTCGCGGCCCGAATCCGATTTGCTATCACAAGTGTCCTGCTGGGCTGCCAGCCAGTCACTTTCCACGCCCTCAAACATCCCTACCGAACTACACCAGAGATTGCCTAATTCGCCGGAGTAGTCAGGGAACCCCTCAACCAGTGCGGTAGCAGCCTCACAGCTGTCCTGGGATAGTTTCGCCGCCGCCTGTGCCATGCGTTGTGCGAACTCAAGCACATCCCCACAAATAGGGCAGAGCTGTTTGAGCGCGAGCTGGAAGGAGAGGGCTACAACCCCTTGGGCGATTTGCTCCAACATCTGCTGGATCTGTTCACTGTCGATATAGGAGAAGCCACCAAAATGCGCGTCGATGCCATTGCAGCCTACGTCTAGCCGCGGCGGGTCCATGTTGACTAGCGAGTAGCGGTTCTGAGAAAACCGCATGGTCAACCCCCCGGCCGTGTATCCATGCCGTGTCCTGGTCTCAAACGACGCTGCGCTGTTTGAGCTACTGAAGCCGCCTCCGGCACTGGATAGCCGGTCAAACGCATTTTCGAGTGCGTTGGCTTCAGCCAGGCTTGTGGTGGCCATTATCGACATTCCGCTGATCACGGCTGTTGCCAACATGGTTACAAATTTGTTTCTGGAGAACATTACTCAACTCCTTGGGGAATGCCGGCGCCGAGGCCACCGGATGACCGTTCCAGCATGTCGGGGACGCTGAAATCAACGGGAGGACTCGTGCCATCACCAACCGCCTCGAGGCCCTTTTCTGCTGCTCGTTGGATAGCACCAAAGAAGACCTCAATCCTCGAGGTAATCCGCTGCGCTGCTTCAACACCACTGGAGACGCGGAACCAAAGATCATCCTGTGGCAGGTAAAGCCAGAGGTCCGGTACCGCTTCGACGGCAAGGTGGCCAGCAGCCTCTACTGAGCGTCCTGTGGTATCGCAGCTGTTCGAGAACTCTGGCATGCACCCCCCATCAAGTGGGGCGTTGTAAATAGTGAGCCCAGTACGTCGTTCGAGCTGCTTCATAACTGGTTGCATGTCATGACAGAATTGGCAGCTAGACCGGGTAAACCAGACGAGAAACCCATTCTGGTCATCTATCTCTTCCATGACCGCGTTGCGCTTGCCATCGCGTGCTCGTGACGCTGCACGAAGCCCAAAAGAGGAGACGGGGCTATGTACGAGGGGGTTGAGGTCCTGGTTTTGGATCTGATTCCACTCCCACATCCTCGACATTGTGATGGCTTGGTCGACGGCCCATCGCATATACCGCTGAAAGGCCTCGACTGTCTCTGGATTGTTGGGGTTCATCACAGACTGGTTAAGCAGCATGTCGCGCTGCTTGGCTTGAAACTCGAAGCTCCCCTCTGGGTCGACAAAACCACAAGAGGGCTCCCACTGTTCTGGGTCCGTACAATCCAGCTCCTCTTCAGGCGCCTTGGCCATCGGTATCTCGACTGGGGGCTCTTCGGGCTCTTCTTCCTCATCATCATCTAAGTGCCCCCAGAACCAACCGCATTCGCGAGCATTATTGCTATCAAGGCAGGCTTGCCCTCGGTCCCCACCAGGCTGGGCTATAGCGGTCGAACTCAGCGTTAGCAAAAGCGCCAGCATTAGCTGCAGAAATGGCGCCGGCAAAGGGCCAGCGGTAATGTGTTTCATAGCACAAGGCTCCGTATCAAAATCGCGGCAATGACCCAGGCCAACAGCACGGGCCAAAATTCTGAGGTGCCGCCATCCCACAGCTTCAGGGAATGGCGTTTGGCGGGGTGCCACACAGGCACTCCCAAAGGGGTGCCAGCATCTCCAATGACGTGAGAGAGCCCACCAACCGAGAAACCAAAGAGCAGGGCGGCAAGCAATGGCGCATCAGGTAGCCAAACGGCTGATGCCACTGCCAGCCCTAGCCAAGGGAGCAACCAGTGGGTCACAGTCCTATGGGGTATGAGCGTGGCTGGACCAATGCGGATCTCCAGCCAGTCAGGTGCCGTTGATCCAGGCAGCGCCATCGCCGCCACTGCCAGCGCAGACATCCCACCATAAAAGGGGGTCATAATCGCACCAGCCGATGCGCCAAGCGCCAGGCCGAATAATCGATGAGCGTTCCCGGTCAAGCTGCCTCCAAATACCTGTGTCATGCACGCGAAAAAGCCCCAACTCCACAAAGGGATGGGGCTATGGAAGGTTAAGCATGTTGGGATTGCTGTCGCTGGATAATTCGGCGTCGCTGTGCGATCGCTCCCTTGAGCCGAGCTGACAGGTGTGCATCCAGTTGAGCGCTATTGACCCAGCGTTCGGCCGAAACCAATCGCTCAACATCTGAGTTTTCAATCTCCGCTAGAATCGCTTCGGGCGATGCCAAACGGTGACCGTTCGATACCCGCTGCTCTGATGGCTCAGGCTCTCCTTGGGAGAGAAGCACTGAGGATTCCACAGCGGCGTTATTGGCAGCATTTCCATCATCGTCCGGGCCTTGAGCAAGGCCTAGAAGAGCCATCAACCCATAGCGACGTGCATACGTCTGGGCTGACGCCACACCATGGCTATCAAGGGTCTCAACGGGCATCTCACAGTAAGAGCCAATGTACTCCCCAGAAGGGCCATGAATGAGCATGGTCTCCATCACCACAGCCCCCACTGTTCCGGGCACAGGTGCCTGAACCAGTGCAATTTCAAACTTATTCAAGTCGGCACGAATGCTGCCGATTATAATTGCGAGGCTTGCATAGCGGTTGTCGTACATCGGATTCGTAGAATCCGGTGCGATCAGACCACCAAGCTCAGCCTGCACTGAAGCCAGGGCTTTGCCGATTCTGGCGATCGAGTCACTGCGATTCATAACGTGCTCTCCTCTCATCCCCCAGGTATCGGGGTCTCATGAGAGGTAGGGGCGCTACTGACAGACAAACGGGAGGTGGTATTGAGATTACCGAGAGGAGTGGCAACCCCGCGGAAGTGACACGATCCAGCGGATAGATCAAACAAACGTTTAATTTAAAAGAAAGTAGGGAGAAGTGATGCACCACGCAAGGGAACTAGAATCATTCCCTAGGCCCCATATAACCTTGGTCTCAGAACGAATAACAGATAATAAAAGCAAGGCTGGTTATGGAATGACAGATAGGGCGGTAACTTTGGACCCTGTGCTCAGAGCCTTGAGCACAGAATCACCGCCCGGAGGCATGCTATCCACGCTAAAAAGCGCCAATGCCACAGGAATGCGCTTCAAGCGAGGTAGAGTTAAATGACCTAAGTGATCAGTAGCTGCTTGACCCAAACAGATTCAGCGAATATATAAAAATGCATCCTTCCTCCCGAATCCCATCATGCTGAAATCGAGTAGGAAGGGGAGTCACCTCCCCCGTCCTCTCACACCACCGGGCATACGGTTCCGTACCACGGCGGTTCATGAACAACGTTTGAGCCATCTTACCGTATCCAGTATCGATATCAGGCCCTGATCATAAAACCACTTTCTAGGTAGGGCCTGATTCATGTGCGAGGCTCCGGCGTTCCACCAGGGCCCTCGCCCATTACCCGCCGATTTCCAAGCACGGTACGCGTCCAGACCTAGGCCTCGGAGTTTCCGCCGCCGGGTCGCTCGGCGCTTCCATTGCCGCCAGAGCAGGCCGCGTAAGCGGCGACGTATCCATTGATCCAGTGCTTCCAGCGGGCGCTTCACATCAACGAAGCTGAAGTAGTTGGCCCATCCTCGCAGGACTGGCCTCAACCCTTCGATTACCCGTTGGATGTTACGCCCCTTACCACGCTTCAGTATCTCACGGACACGCTGCATCATACGCTTCAGGCTGGTCTTGGCTAGCGTCAGTTTCGGCTGCTTGTGCCGAGTGAGACTGTAGCCCAGATAGCCGCGTTTCCATGGCCGATCCACCGCACTTTTGTGGCGGTTGACCGTCAGCCGGAGTGAGTTCTCGAGATACTCACTCAAGCTGTCCATGACACGCTCGCCTGCCCGCCAGCTTTTGACATACACCTGCACGTCATCGGCGTAGCGGCAGAAGCGGTGGCCTCGGCGTTCCAACTCCTTGTCCATGTCGTCCAGAAGGATGTTCGCCAGCAGCGGGCTGAGGGGCCCACCTTGGGGCGTCCCTTGCCGTCTCGGCGTGGGCAAGCCGTGCTGGAACAGGCCCGCTTCCAGGTAGCGGCGGATCAGACGCAGCACGCGCTTGTCGTTAACGCGCCGCGCGACCCGTGCCATCAGCAGGTCGTGGTTCACTCGGTCGAAGAAGGCTTCCAAGTCGAGGTCGACCACCCAGCGGTGGCCAGCGGTGGCCAGCGGTGACATGGGCCTTCATGGCCGAGACGGCCTGCTTAGCGCTGCGCCTGGGGCGGTAGCCGTAACTCGACGCGGAGAACGCAGGGTCGAAGATGGGCATAAGCACCTGTAACAGCGCTTGCTGGATCAATCGGTCGGTAACCGTGGGAATGCCGAGCTGCCGTGTCCCACCCTTGGGTTTGGGGATGACGGCGGCTCGGATCGGGCTAGGGTGATACGCATCGGCCAATAGCCGCTCGCGCAGCGTTGGCCAGTACTGCTTTAGGTGGCCCGCTAACTGGTGCACCGTCATGCTATCGACACCCGGTGCCCCTTTGTTGGCAACCACCTTACGGTAAGCTCCCTCCATGTTCACCGGGTCAACGACCCGTTCCATGAGCGAGGCTGACTCCGCTTTCGTCCACGATAGCGACGCCGGGATCGTCTCGACGCTCACCGGCCGGGGCGTGGAGTTCTGCTCCTGCCCCTCTGGGTGAGTGACGGTATTAGCGTCGGTTTCTGTCTTCATGATCGATCCTCGAGACGTTATCGCCTACTCGCGGTTCTTCATGTTCGGCCCTTGGTGCCGTGGTGAACCGGCACTTACTATGGCCTCTGCTGACGTCTGGTGATCCATCCCGTCGCCTCTCGACGCCGGTAGCACCGTGGCAGACCACCAGACCTCCCAGGGTAAGACGCGCGACCTTCCTCCCACCTACCCGCCGCATTTACTATCGCCCCTTCCGGATAGCTATGGGGCTTTGAGGATCATTGCACTCTCGCCCGGGTGCGATAGCCTCGTATGCGATTTCTGTTCGTCGGGCCGGGAGTTTGCCTTCAGCTTCCTTCAGATTCTGCCTTGCGGCAGACACCCTTGCTGTTCAGCTAACGGTTCCCGCTATCAGGGTCCGTAGGGGACTTTCACCCCCAAGTCATCCTGTGAGGCACCACCCTCAGGAATAGCGCCAGTCAAGGCGCTGCGCGCCATGCCTGGCGCACAATGAAAAAACCCTCCTGACAATGGATGTCAGAAGGGTTTGAAGGGTTAAGCAGCTTTGCTCTTGCGGGGAAATCCCGTGAGCCCACTACTGGTGTACACATCAGCCCAATCAACGCTCACATCAGTTGAGCTGGGTGCATCAGGGATCTTTATCGAAGCTCGAATCCCTTTCTCTAAAAGCCGAGCCTGGAGCACTTCCGCTGCGTCCTGACCAGCCTTACGTCCTTTCCTGTCGGGTAGGTCACGATCAGCCCAAATAACGACTTCCGTGACACCCTCAGGCGGCTCGAACGACCTCATTAGGGAAGCTGACAGTACCGGCCAGACAGGCATTCCCGTAGCAGCCCGAATAGCTAGCGAGGTCTCAATGCCCTCAGCCACACCGATAACGCCGGCTGTAGCTGTGCCTAGTCGAATAGCACCACCGTGGACATCACCATTCTTCACCACAGGGAACAGCTTTTTAGCCTTGCTCACAGGCGCCTTCTCAACCACACCATTTTCTGTGCGGTTGAGATACGTCCTATGCATCGTGACAGGCTTTCCAGCCGCATCCCTGACAATGGTTATCAGTGCAGGGTAGTAGCTAACCACTTTGCCTTTCTCGATGTAGGCCATCCTAGGGTGGAGGCGTGCCTCCGTCTCGAGAACGTTAAGCATCGGCTTTACAGGCAACCCGCGGAACTGCAAGTAGCTCGCCAGCATGAAGCGACCTTCGCCCCTTCCCAGGGGTAGAGCTTCTTCCCAGCGCTTGCGCAGCGTTGGCCGTATGTCCTGCTTTTCCTCAACCTTCCGTGGGGGCGGCCGAGATACTGTAGGCGCCAGCGGCTCAACGGATTGTTCACCGAGAGCCCCCATGACCTGCTCCAGTATTTCGGGAAGAGACCAGCCTTTCAGCTCTTTGAGCAGGCTAAAACCATCCCAGTTACCGCAAGTGCAAATGGCCGTACCGCGTTGCTTGAAACCGCGATCGAGACGGAAATCTTCCTTACCACCATGTATCGGGCAATCGATGTGATGTCCCGGGTGGGCAAGTGCATGCTCCAGCTCGGGGCACAGTGCCTGAAAGACAGTATCCCATTGACCTTCCGCAATACGCTTCACATCAGCAATTTCGTACTTGTTACTATTCCTCATGATCTGCTCCTCTCTCATTTCCGATCACCCGGATCTCACAAGTAGATAGGGCGACCAGTGACGGCTATGGAGAGGTAGGGGAGACACTGCCACCAAATATAAATGTTCCGCATGCGAAACAATGGCAGTTAGTAGTCTTAAACAGAGAAAAGCCCCACTCCAATTAATCGGAGTGGGGCTTGAAGGATGCCTAGTAGTTCAGTGTGTGGCTAAGCCGCGGAATGCGTCTTGTGCCACTTCTGTTGCCAGGCATATTTGTCCTGCTCACCAATACTATGCAAGCAGTTGCCAATGAGGCGGCCCACTGCGCGAAATGCACAATGAACCACTCCTTGGCCCAGTAGTTCGTGGCTGACAGTCTCAGACAGCCCTTGAACAAGCATCTCAGGGACAGTTTTGACTCGGGCATGCTCTGCCTTGGTCAATAGTCGCGACTGGCCAGAATCGTCTGGGTGTCGGAGAAACGGCTCAGTTGAGCGCGCCTTCGAGTAACCACGCCCTATGGTGCCGAGGCTTCCCTCTGAACCATCGAGCAGCTGACGACGAAAGCCCTTACCCGCGGCCAGATCCCTGGCTTCCTTGTCGGCAAGGTAGCTGTAAGGCTTGAAGCGATCCTGGACTGCCTGAAACGGCTCCAATACCTCAGCGATTAATGTTTCACGCTGACGTACAGGCTCCAGTGCTTCGAGATCGACCTCAATGCCTTTACTCACTGCGAGCATGCAAAGCCGATTGCGCCGCTCCAGTGACCCCATCGCGTACCCATCCAGAATGGTCTCATGCACGTCATAGCCAATGCTCGACAACACGCTGCGAATGACCGTCATGCTGGCGGTCGTCTGGTACTGCGGGACATTCTCCAGCAGCACCATAGCAGGGCGCAAAGTCTGGATTGCATTCATGAAAGCGATGAAGAGACTACCTGCTGTCTCATGCGCTTCTGCCCGATCCAGCTTGTTCTTCGCACGTCCTGACAGGCTAGCCCCGGTACACGGCAAACCCGCGCAAAGGAGGTGAATGAACGGCAGCTTGTGCCACTCCACTTCCTCCATCGGGCCTTGGATCGCAATGCTATCCTCGTCCCACACAGGATTGTTCACCAATGATGCCTCCAGATAAGCACCTTCCAGCTCATTAGCGAAGGCTAGGCGCGAGGGCATTCCGACATCAGCAAGGCCAGTATGTATCGCGTGATCAAGCACTCCAGCACCGTGTGCAATCGAACCAATTTCAAGCGGCTCACCCTTGGTCAGGGACTGCAGTAGCCGACCCATACGATCAGATTCAGCAAGATCATGGTGATGAATCGTGATGTCGACACGATTCCCCCTGACGACGACACGCACCCTCTCTACCTTGCCCAACGCTTGCGCCAGCTCAGCTGCCGTAATGTCTATGACTGGCAACTCGACCTCACCACGCTTTCTGCGCGACACCTTGTAAGCACCATCTTCTGTAAATTGCAGGGTCAGGCTCTTACGGCCGGCAACGAGGTTGAAGCGCTGCCCTGGTGTGATCCCAGTACGCGCCAGCCGATTACCTTCTAGCCACAGACGCTGCTTACCACGGTGCTCACCAATCTTGGTATAAATCACAGTGCTCTTGCCCATGATCAATCTCCTCTCTCATTCCTGCGGAATACAGGTCTCGAAAGGAGGTAGGGGACCAGGTGACCCAAAACTGGGCCGGTGGGAATACTGCACACAAAGAAAATTGGCGCCTGGTATCAGGCCCAGGGCAAGAGGGGGGATGTTGCACAGATAGTCCTGATGCCTTGCCATTGTCATCAACGCACTAAGGGGGACACTGCATAGATAACCCTAGAAATCCGCTTACCGGATGTCCGTGAAAGAGGGGGGATGTTGCACAGCAGTGATCGGTTCAGCCTGAATGTGAAAGACCCTTCACAAGTGAAGGGTCTGTTGAATGTACTACGCAGCGGTCTTGATCTGTTCAACAATCTCTATTCCACGCTCAAGAGCATCTTGAGCAAGTGCACGAGCCTGAACGTCAAGGTGAGCATTATTTCCGGTCTTATTGACCTCAATACCCCCCAGTACAGCTGCCACATCGTCCAAAAGAACAGATTGGCTACCTACCTTCAGTTCGACCTTAGCCTTGAGCATACCGAAGAACCACTTATTCTCTGCCCAGGTTTCCTTATCGGAACCTGAATAGGTATCAAAGCAGTTCGGTGTCACATCTGGATCATGGCCGAGCAACACTGTGATCATGAAGTCGCCATGTGAACCTGTCACGATGTCACTACAGATTGCAAAGCCGTCAAATTTAGTCAGTTCCATGATCGTTTCTCTCTCATTCCTGCTGGATTGCAGGTCTCAGGGGGAGATAGGGAAGCCACTGACACAATATATAAGACTCCGTGGTACCAAAAAGGGGGAAGGGCTCCTACTTCCTTGCATCGGTATGGCCATGCACCTCGATAAGAGTGCGTAGTGAGAGATCGGATATACGTGAGCGATTGATAACTGTAGGCCAGAGGTAGGAGGGTGGGAAACGCGTGAAAATCTATAAACCGTGACAGCCTTTTTTGATTAAGATACTGTCAGCTTAAGAATTATGAGGAATCTCGATTTTCCGATAACGACCCTGAGCAGACATTTTTGGCAATGCAGCAAGAGCGCGAATATGCTGGCAGTCTGATGCTTGTTACATCGAGAGGGGCAATTGCGTATGTCAGCTCATGAAGAGCAATTCGAAAACCACGGTATCCATGACGTGATTTCGCAACTTGAGTCTGCGTTGCAGAAAAAGAGTAGCAAAGACGTGCCTGATGATGCGTTCGATAACTTAGATCGAATTCGACAAGCGACCGCATTCATTCGCGGAAGAATTGAAATGGCAAGCCCGTTATTGACTCCAAAGGTTCGCTTAGATCAGATTCAAAAATCTCTCCAAGCTAGCCTCAATGAGGTGGATCAATTTCAAAGTGTAGTGGCATAGTGAATCTGGCCATCTTATGGGAAGAATTAAAATGAGAAATTTCATAATTTTATTTATTTTAGGGGCCTTGTTGAGCTCAAATGTTAGCGCCAACCCTCCTAATTCTCGCTCACTAGGAGATTCATGGATCTGTAATGAAGGTTACCAAAGGGTTGGCAACTCTTGTGAGCGACTGTCTGTGCCAGATAATGCGCGAGTTTTGGGCAATATGTGGATGTGCAACGAAGGCTACCAGAGAGTGGGCAACTCTTGTGAGCGACTGTCTGTGCCAGATAATGCGCGAGTTTTGGGTAATATGTGGATGTGCAACGAGGGCTACCAGCGAGTGGGCAACTCTTGTGAGAGATTTTCTGTACCAGATAACGCGCGAGTTTTGGGCAACATGTGGATGTGCAACGAGGGATATAAGAAAGTAGGTGGTCGTTGCCAGCGAATGACTGCACAGGAGCTTGAAGAAAAAAAGAGGCTACTTGAGCTTGTTGCCCAACGTCAAGCAGAGTTACGTGCTAAAGGCGCCTCTGGCCAAACCTGTGAAACCGAATACGACACCGGTGCGGAAGTTTGTCTTTCAGTTGAAATGGCAAATTTGGACTGCGACGAGAGCTACGATGACAGCTACTATGATGACTGCGAAGTAAATGTGGATTACTCTTTAGAGACTGATTATAGGGGGAGCTCTGAAATTGATGTGGAAGTATATTGCGAGGCTGAAATAGATTATCAGTCACGATCAGGGTTGAGGCGTTCTGAAAGTGATGGGTATCATGAATCTCATTCGCTTGGTTCGTATGAATCTGACTCTGGTTACGTTAATCTAGATTTTTCCTTCTCATCATATGAGGAAGTCTATAAGGTGAATCTGGATGATGCGTGGTGTGAAATGCAGAGTGTTGAACTGAACTAAGCAGGCCCCGTGACATGTGTTGCGCCGCAAATTGTTGCCCTTGAATCCCATCCATACAACCAAGCATTGCGTTTAGAACTATATCAACGACTTCTAAAAGGCCGCTCTTGGCCGGGCAACGACGACCTGAAATAGGCCGTCGTTTATCCTTATCAAACCTCTGTCTGTTCTGCCATTTCCAACGCATCATCTACCTCTATTCCTAGATACCTGACGGTGCTTTCCAGCTTTGTGTGACCCAGGAGCAGTTGCACTGCCCTAAGGTTTTTCGTGCGACGGTATATCAGCGAAGCTTTTGTACGACGCATCGTGTGCGTGCCATACATTGAAGCATCTAAACCTATTTCGGTGACCCAGGCTTTCACGATACGGGCATATTGGCGCGTGGAGAGATGCTTTGCGCTATTGATTCGGCTGGGAAATAAGAAATCTTCGCTTCTGAGTTGAGCCAGCTGTATCCAGTCCTCAATAGCGTTACGGGTTTGCTCGGTTATTTCGAACTGGACAGGTCGATGCGTTTTTTGCTGCATTACGATGGCACGTGGTGATATGCACGTACCATGGGCTATATCCCGAACTCGTAAATTGACAAGGTCGCAGCCACGTAACTTGCTATCAATGGCTAAATTGAAGAGGGCAAGGTCTCTCGTCTTTTTGGCAAGCTGTAGGCGCACACGTATGGCCCAGATATCTCGAAGGCGCAGAGGCGCCTTCTGCCCAACCAACTTGCCTTTATTCCAAGGTGTAAATGAGATTTCAGTCGGAAAGTTCATAGCATGATCCTCCATCAGGTGGAGGTCAAAGAATGGCTCAATTCACGCTCGTCATGTGCTAAGGTTAATTCATGGTCAGGGCTCGACCCAAAGCGGCCAGTCGTGATAGACAACAGTCGGGCCAAAAGCGGTCGTCGAGTGCCTACGAAACTAGGGTCGATTCAAATCGCTTAAAAATTCGCCGCTTGAACGTACAATTAATAGGCGCCTACGATGACCCACCGTCATATGCTCAGCTACGTTGCTGTCATCTAGCCATTCATAAAAAATTACGTCCAGCCTGAAAAGTTGGACGTAATATATGGGTTGTATAGTGGGACTATTTATCTATTAATCACCAAGCTCTGCTAAACGATCTGCTTGGACTACTTCAATCCAGTAGCCATCGGCATCCTTCACAAAAATAACGTTTTTCATTTTTCCTTGGTCTGAGCGCTTAATAAAGGTGACATTGTTTGTATCGAACCATTCTTCAGCTGCTTCTAGGTTCGGCACATTAAAGCAAATATGACCGAAACCTTGAGGCTCAGCGTTACCATCATGGTAGCTAAAATCTTCCTGCTGCTCAGTCCCCCAGTTATGGGTCAGTTCAAGCAGTCCACGTTGTTTAAAAGTCCATACGGTACGCTCCCCTTTATCCTCTGGCACTGCCTCATCACCTTGTAGGTTGGCCAGAAAATAAAGCGTAAACTGCATTTCTTCAAAATCGAGTCGTCTTAATAACTGCATTCCAAATACCCGCGAATAGAATGCAAGTGCTGTGTCAGGATTTTTTGTGCGCAGCATCGTATGATTAAGGCAAAAACCTGCTGAATTGGCAGTGGGGGACTGTATGCCGGGATGCTTCTCGCCTTCAAAACTCATAAATCACCTCTTTTAAATGGTAAATATACTGCCAATTTTAGTAGCTTTGCCCAGCTCCCAGTAAATGCTAGGCACTACACTCATTTAAACCACGCCGGTTCGCATCAGCTGTCCAATATGCTCAGCCTGACGGATGGCCAATGAGACTATAGTTAAGGTCGGATTCTCAGCTGCTGAGGTCGTAAATTGGCTGCCATCGGAAATAAACAAGTTCGGAATTTCATGAGAGCGTCCATAACCGTCACAAACACCTTCATCGGGCTTTTTACTCATACGGCAGGTGCCAAGGTTGTGAGTAGAGGGATAGGGCGGCACCTCATAAATATCTTTTGCCCCTACTGAGCGGTAGAGATCGGCACCTTGGCGGTAGCCATGGTCACGCATGGCGATATCATTAAGATGGTCGTCATAGTGCACATTTGCTACAGGAAGGCCAAAGCGATCCTTAACGTTATCATTTAGAGTTATTCTATTGGTTGTTTGGGGTAGATCTTCGCCAACTAGCCACATACCGGCCATATGGTCATATTGATCTAGCGCGCCAGTAAAGCGCGGCCCCCACGCACCTGGATCAAGGAAAGCCGCCATAAAGGGCAGGCCCAACGATACGGTTTCCATTTCGTAGCCGCCTACAAACCCCCTTGAAGTGTCGTG
>NZ_PJBT01000032.1:0-19541 GCF_002836035.1 Halomonas sp. MES3-P3E
ACCTGGACTTCGTGCCGACCCTGAGCAGTCACAGCTTCCGGCGCGGTTTATCCACCGCCGCCGCGCGGGAGAAGGTCGACTTTGCGCAGATCAAGCGTCAGGGCGGCTGGAAGCATGACGGGACGGTGCGGGGCTACATCGAGGAAGGGCAGCAGTTTACGGACAACGCCGCAAGCACCCTGCTGGCCAAAGTTGCTAGCCTGATCGAGGGCTCCGATTAATGTTTAGTATGACAGTGGTTGGCTACCCATCCTGAGAGAGTTCGCAATGCATTGGACAGGTATGGACTATCACAGTCACATGCACAAGTGATGCGTTATCCGTTTGGATACGATCGCGGTAATGACCGGGCGGCTGAGGGTCATGGGTAACGACCGCGACAATCGCAGCATACAAGTTAGGCCCAATCGACCAAACATGAAGATCACTCACGCGCGTATCGCCGCATTCTACCGCTCGTTTAACGCCCTGCTGGATACCGGTTTGCTGTTGATCGAGTAACACGCGCGATGTGGCTTTCAATAATCCCCAAGACCACCGGGTAATGAGAATGGCACCGACGATACCCATTGCCGGGTCCATCCAGTTCCACCCGGCGTATTTACCCGCAAGCAGAGCCACGATGGCCAATACAGAGGTGAGCGCATCGGCCAACACGTGGAAATAGGCCGCACGGCGGTTGTGGTCGTGATGGTCATGAGAGTGGTGTGAATCGTCTTCCTGGTGGGCATGACTGTGGTCATGGTGGTCGCCAAGAATTTATGCCGACACGCCGTTGACGATCAGTCCGATGATCGCTACGAAAATAGCGCCGTTGAACGAAATCGTGACCGGATGGATAAAGCGATCAATGCTCTCAACCACCATGAAGAGAGCGAAGCCGGCCAGGAGTACGGCGCCCGTGAACCCTCCCAGCGCATTCACTTTGCCGGTACCGAAACTGAACCGCGAGCTCGATGCGTTTGAGTTCGGCAACCCCGTTGGGGCGAATCACACCGGCGAGTTGTAGAGCCTGGAAAGCACTGTGGGGCGCGTTATCCAGTGGGTGGCGCGTCCTTTTTATTTGGGCCAGTAGATGTGACGATCATCAACGACAAAGTCATGCTCGTGAGCCCTCGGATGGCACCAAGGCATTTTGACATTTTAAGGCCAGTTTTAACGGGACGATCTCGCGATCACTTCTGACCCATCCGATTCCGATATATCTCAAGATCGTCCCGCAGTGGTTCCAGATCATAGCCGGCTGCGCTGGCTTGGCTGAGCAGGTCCGCGATCGGATAGTGAGCCGCCTTGGCATAGGCCCACAAGTGGATGGCGCGCTTCCCGGTGCGACAATAGCCGAGAACCGGGTCCGTGGATGATTGCAAAGCGCTGGCAAAAGCCTCGATATCCTCAGGGGCGTACTTTCCCGGTTCGACTGGAATTTCGTACCACGTCATGCCCAGGGACTCTGCCTTGTTTTTCAGGGTTTGGGTATCAGGCTGGTCGTCCGTTTCATTTCGAGCTCTGCTGGCAATAATCGTGCGGAAACCCGCGTTTGCCAGTTGTTCAATATCGTCAATACCAGGTTGCGCCGTTACACTAAAGCGCTCATCAAGTTGTTTGATATCCATCGAATATCTCCTTTAATTTCAGGGAACTTCTGAATAAGTTTATGTCAGCTCATAGCGGCTGGGTTTATCCAAAAAGAGACCGGCGAGAATGCCAGCAAGGATCGCTATCGCCAGGGCACGATCGAGGCCGGACTCAGTACTCAATGCAGAGTGCTGCGCCATTGGGTAACAATCCATGCTTACAAACGTCACGGTTGCTTTCCGCATGCCAGATTTGCAGGCACGGCAACATCCATCAGTTTGGGGTCGGGCAAGTTAAGATTATTCATGATCCGGGCGTACTCGGCTTCCGATTTGCCCGCCAGACGTGGGTTGTAATGCTTCTCCTCGTAGATGGAGGAGCTCAGCATTCCTTTGTAGTCATGCGCTGGATATACCAACGTATCGTCAGGTAAGCGGAACAGTTTGTTAACGATAGAATCGTAGCTCTTGCGTGGGTCGCCGCCCTGAAAATCAGTCCGGCCACTACCGCGAATCAATAACACATCGCCAGTGAATACCGCCTTCTGGTCGCCCTGATTCCAGTAAAAACTGAAGGATTCATCAGTGTGACCCGGAGTGTAAATGGCTTCCAACCGAATGCCGTCGATATCAATTCGATCACCTTCCGATACATGTTCTGATACGCATTCCGCGTTAGTAAATTCACCCATGATGGTGACGCATTGGGTGGCGTCACGCAGATCACCAAGGGCAGTGACGTGGTCAGCATGAGTGTGGGTATCAATCGCCCGGACAAGCTTAAGATCAAGTTGATTAATTAACCCAAGATAGGCCTCCGTCGACTCTTTTACGGGGTCGATGATGAGCGCTTCTCGACCCCGGCCGGACGCAATGAGATAGGTGTAGGTGCTGGATGTTTTGTCGAAGAACTGACGGAACAGCATGAATTTCAATCTTGCGAAAAACGCTAAAAGATATAAGGGTGTAACTAAATGTAATAATAGCAAAGGTAGCTGTCAATCGCAGGGCGAGTGGGCGCCATGCCTAGTGTCTCGCCCTTCGGGAGGCCCTGCTTTTTTTGGTTGGTGAGGTTAGCGTACCTCCCTTCAGCCCTTAATTTTGTGTACGCCTCGTTCACGGACTGTCTTGTTCTTTAATCAGGTAAAAGCCGAGTTTTCAAGCCCATCCTGGAGCGATGTGATTAATGGGCATTCAACATTCCCACGCTGAGCGCAGCATTCCTGCACTAACCCGTCCAGCGCACGCTCGATGCGTCGCAGGCTTGAAATTTTCGCCCGCACACTGGCTAGTTTTTGCTCGCCCAATACCCGTGCTTCATCGCAATGGGTACCGTCCTGCAGTGTCAGCAGCCCTCCGATTTCATCCAGACTGAACCCCAGCCACTGGGCCGTTCGAATAAAGTGCAGGCGGGCCAACGCCTGATCGTCGTAATGGCGGATGCTTCCATAGGGCTTTTCAGGCTCTGCCACTAACCCCCGGCGCTGGTAATAGCGGATGGTTTCCACTCCCATACCGGCGGCTTTGGCCAGGGCTCCAATGGTCATTGAGTGTTGTTTTTTGGACATAGGGGTTGATTCCGTAGCTGACTACGGGAGTAACCTTACCTCAGTCACCCATTTTTAGAAAGGAGCCATCGTAATGTCAGAGTCCAAAAAATCCGGTCGCGGTTCGCTGATCGCAGGAGGGATTGCCGCTGCTCTGGCGTCTGCCTGTTGTCTTGGCCCCCTGGTCTTGATCACGTTGGGCATTTCCGGTGCCTGGGTCGGCAGCCTGGCCGCCCTGGAACCCTATCGGCCCTGGTTCATCGGTGCGGCACTGGTGGCGATGGTCTTTGCCTGGCGCCGGATATATCGACCTGTCGGGGCCTGCCAGCCGGGCGATGTTTGCGCGGTACCGCAAGTGCGCACGGCCTACAAGGTCGTTTTCTGGATCGTCGCGCTGCTCATTCTGACTGCGTTGGCTTTCCCCTTCGTCTTACCGCTATTTTACTGAAACCTGATCCACTATGTTGACTGAGAGGCACTACACCATGAAAAAGTCCCTGATTGCTGCCGTACTGTTTACGCTGTTCAGCCTGCCTGCCCTGGCTGCGCAACAAACGGTGACCTTGTCCGTTCCAGGCATGACCTGTTCGGCCTGCCCGATTACGGTTAAAGCTGCCCTAAAGCGGGTCGACGGCGTGAGCGCTGTGGATGTCCGATATGAGGAACGTGATGCGACGGTTACCTACGACGATGAGAAAACCTCCGTTGAGGCGCTGACTCAAGCCACGACTAACGCGGGTTACCCGTCCACGTTGAAACAGCCCCAGGCGAAACAGGAGTAACCATGCGAACCCCAAACCTTGTTGCGGGTGAGCATCATTTGCACCGTGCTGGTCGCGCTGTTTCACGCCGATACTGGTGGTTTTGCTAGGAACGTTAGGCCTGGCTGCCCTGACCGGTTATCTCGACTACGTGCTGTTGCCCGCACTGGTCTTATTTATTGGCCTGACCTGTTATGCCGTCTGGCGCAAGAAGAAACACGACGCCTGCTGCGATAGTCCATCAACTAAGGAGTAACATTTATGAGTGACGACAACCTGCACATTGCTGTGATTGGCAGCGGCGGTAGTGCCATGGCTGCCGCCCTGAAGGCGACTGAACGCGGTGCCCGGGTGACACTGATCGAACGCGGCACCATTGGCGGAACCTGCGTCAACATTGGCTGTGTGCCCTCTAAAATCATGATTCGGGCGGCTCACATCGCCCACCTTCGCCAGGAAAGCCCGTTTGATGACGGCCTGAGCGCCCAGGCGCCGGTGGTGAATCGTCCGGCGCTGCTTGCTCAGCAACAGGGACGAGTGGAGGAACTGCGCGAGTCCAAGTACCAGAATATTCTCAATGACAATGCCGCGATTACCGTCCTCAAGGGCGAGGCGCGGTTCGTGGACGAGCGCACGCTGACGGTGACGCTCAACGCCGGCGGCGAACAGACGGTGAGCTTTGACCGGGCCTTTATCGGCACGGGCGCAAGACCCGCCGAACCACCCGTTCCGGGGCTGTCCGAAACTCCCTATCTCACCTCCACCAGTGCGCTGGAACTGGATCACATTCCCGAGCGCCTCGTCGTAATCGGTGCCTCGGTGGTGGCCATCGAACTGGCGCAGGCCTTTGCACGCCTCGGCAGCCAGGTCACGGTTCTGGCCCGCAGCCGGGTGCTGTCACAGGAAGATCCGGCGGTGGGTGAAGCCGTGGAAGCGGCCTTCCGTCGTGAGGGCATCGAGGTGCTCAAGCAGACCCAGGCCAGCGAAGTGAGCCACGACGGTCAGCTGTTTACCATGCAGACCAACGCCGGCACGATACAGGCAGAGCAACTGCTGGTCGCCAGTGGTCGCACACCCAATACCGAAAACCTCAACCTGGAGGCCATCGGCGTTGCCACCGAGGGCGGTGCGATCCAGATTGACAAACATCTCCAAACCACTGCGTCGGGCATCTATGCCGCGGGCGATTGCACCGACCAGCCCCAGTTTGTCTACGTGGCCGCCGCCGGTGGTAGCCGGGCCGCCATCAATATGACCGGCGGTGACGCCAGCCTCGACCTCAGCGCCATGCCCGAGGTGATCTTTACCGATCCACAAGTGGCCACCGTCGGTCTGTCCGAGGCGGAGGCCCAGGCTCAGGGATACGACACCGACAGCCGCACCCTGACCCTCGATAACGTGCCCCGGGCCCTGGTTAACTTCGATGCCGGGGGCTTCATCAAGATGGTCGCTGAGCGTGGCAGCGGACGATTGCTGGGTGTCCAGTCCGTCGCGGGCGAAGCCGGTGAGCTGATCCAGACGGCCGTCATGGCGCTGCGTGCGCGTATGACCGTGAACGACATTGCCGATGAGCTGTTCCCGTACCTGACCATGGTGGAGGGGCTCAAGCTCTGTGCCCAAACCTTCACCAAGGACGTGAAGCAATTGTCGTGCTGTGCGGGATAAGACGGTGCCGCCAATGTATAACATGGATGAGATCGTGGAACGGCTGGGTCTGACCGGCGAAAGGGAAGCCGCGCTTCATGTGACGCTGTTGCGCGAGCTTGCCCTGGGACAACCGGTCACTGTTGAGCGGCTCGCGAAGTCGCTCAACTGGACGACTGATGAGGCAGAGTTGGTGCTGGAAAAACTGCCCTGCGGGACCATCGAGTACGACGGCCAGGGACGGCTGATCGGCTCCGGCATCACACTGCGAGAAACCCCGCATGCATTTGTTGTCAACGATCGGCCACTTTATACCTGGTGTGCACTGGATGCCTTGATGTTTCCAGCTGTCATCGGCGAACGGGCGCAGGTGCAATCGCGTTGCCCGCAGACGAACAACCCGGTCACCTTGACGGTTACGCCACAGGGAGTGGTTTCGCTTGAGCCGGAGGACGCGGTCGTCTCTTTAGTCTCGGTGGCCGCAGCGGGAGACATTCGAAGTGCGTTTTGTTGCGACGTCCATTTCTTTGCTTCACGGCAGGCCGGGGAGGCCTGGGGGCGGGATAAAATGCATGTGCACATGGTGAGTGTTCAGGAAGGTTTCGAACTGGGTCAGCGGATTGCGCACCTTATACTCGACAGGGCAAGAAGCCACTAGCATGACGGTAAACACTCGAATGGTAAAACCCAGCCTTGAACGTGGGCCGGGGCCACAAACAGAAGGCTACTTCATTTCCGAGGCGGCCCGTCTCTGTGGCCTGTCTGTGCATCAGATCCGGACTTATCTGGATATGCGATTGGTGTACGCCTGTAGTACTACCCAAGCTGGTTTTCGCTTATTCGATGACAGCTGCCTGGAACGGCTGAAGTTAATCTGCTCCTGTCGTGAAGCCGGTCTCGGTCTACCCGAGATTACCGAGTTTATACAGGCGCTGGATAGCGGAGATGAACGGCAGTGCCGAGCCGTCGAACGGCAAATACAACACACGATTGGTGTTAAAAGAGCCGCGCTGAATCGCTGCACCCAAGTACTAACCAAGGCGGCACGTGGACATGACTGATAAGGCGCGCGAACCGGCCGAGGTATCCAGGCCGCTCACCGGTTACCTGTGGGGGGTATTGGCGGTGCTGAGTTGCCCCTGTCATTTGCCGATTCTTGCCATCGTGCTGACCGGAACGGGTGCCGGCGTTTTTCTCGGGGACTACTGGGTAATCGTGGGTATCGCACTGACCGGTTATCTGGATTACGTCTTGCTGCCGGCCCTGGCCATTTTCATCGGCCTGACCGTCTACGCGCTATGGCGCAAGAGGCAGTACGATGCTTGCTGCGATACCCCGTCTGAGAAGGAGTCACAACCGTAAGTCGCGCAAACACCCACGCTCGCCAGCTACCGAGTACATCACCGTTTAGCCAGGAGCACCGCCATGCACTCAACCCCGCGCGATCTCGACACGCCCGAGGCCATCGCCGAGTTGCTGGATGCCTTCTACCGGAAGGTCCTGGCTGATGATCGCCTGCGCACGCTGTTCGTGGACGTGGCAGATATCGAGCTCGAAACGCACTTGCCGCACATCCGCGCCTACTGGTGCAAGCTGCTGCTCGGCGAACGCGACGGCTACCGGCGCAACATGGTCGCCCGCCACTTGGCGTTGCACGCGCGACACCCTTTGCAGATTGATGACTTCGAACGCTGGCTGAAGCTGTTTCGGGAGACCGTGAACGAAGATTTCGCAGGGCCGAGCGCAGACCGCGCCAAGACATTAGCAACACGGATCGCGGGGAATCTTGTGCAACTTACACGCTCACCAATCAACACGTAACGGACGATCGCACAACCCACTTTCAATGGAAAGCTGAATCATAAGACATCGCAAAACACTTTTGCGGGTTCGATAAGGAGTCACAACCATGAGTCATTCCAACGCCCAAGCCTTCGGTGACAACGGTCACCTGAACGGGATTTTTAACCAACTTGACGTCCCTGATGACGTTCGCAGGCGTCTGGCCCAGCCGCAGCAGAGCGTGCAGGTCATAACGATCTGATCATTGGATCCGTAAATTAAAGAGAGTATTAATCATGAAAAAAGTTACCCTTATTTCTGCCATCGCCATCACATTAACGTCTACTGCTGCTCTAGCAGAACAGGGTTCTGGTGAGCTTAATGAAATCGTTCATGCAAGCACTTCTGCAAACTACAGTACCGAAAATTTGCGCATTGCCCCTGCTGATTTGACGCTTGTGAACGGCGACGCTGCCAAAAACGCTGTCATCGAGCCTAGCTCTGAATTGCATTACTCAACTAGCAACGATGACCAGTTTACAGCATCTGAACTGCCGGATCGTAATGCCTCTTGAAAGCAGATGAGCACTGCTGTTTGAAACACAGCGGAGTTCAGCTTCATACGTGCCAAAAAAAAAACCCACCTAGCGGTGGGTTTTTTTTTGGCACGTATGAAGCTGATATAAAAATATTTTAAAATCAAATAATTATAGGTAAAATCCTATTTTATAGACTCTGTTTCGCAAGGGGTCTATCCGCATTTAGCAGCCCCTCATAACCCATATTATTTTAAATAATTCGTACGCACGAATTTGCTACCTACATATTCAAAGAGAATTCGCCTTATCTTGAATTTTTCATATCAATAAAATCAAAGACTTACAGAAGTCGTGATTATCACCTTTTCCGGCCGCCTGAGAGTGCCCAAAGAGGGGGTGACGCTTGCCAAAAAGGTCAATCTCGCAGCCGGCCAGGCTCTACTTATTAAAATAGTTTTTAAGGCAGTAGAGGGGCTGCTGCCTCACGGCACCTGTGGCGGTTTCGGGGGATCGCCATGCCTGCCCGTCGCCTGCCACAGAAGCCGCACCGCATACCAATGGTCACGCGCGGTGGTGGGTGCCAGGTCATGGGCCCTGAAGTAGGCGTAGACGTGCGCCTTGCCTACCTGGCGGGGATCGCAGCCGCACCACGTCGCGAATGCCTCCGCGCGCTTCACCTGCCGACGCCTGGCCGCCTTGCTGCCCTTGCGGGCGTGGAGGTTGAGCCGGTGCCGGACTTCTGCTGGCAGTCTCATGCCGACCTCCCGATATAAGCCGTCATGATCGCCACGCGACTGTGGCCCAGTTCCTCCGCGATCGTCAGACGTGCCGCCCGATCATCCTCCCGGCTGGCCAGGCCGCCAAGCATCGGCGGCAAGTGGCCGGTGATCTGCTGGTACCGCTCGGCAGCGTAGGCGGCCCGCAGCTCGTGAATGCGCCCGACACCCGCGGCTTGGAGTGCCTCCCGGGCATTGCGCAAGCCGCCCTCTTGCCATTCCCGCCAGCTCTGTTCCGGTGGAACAAGGCTCCGGGCACCGTCCTGGGCATCAGCAGCCCTGGTCAGTGCCTCGATTTGCTGTTGTGACGTGACAGGGATAGTGCGCGCCCGGCCACCCTTGGTGCCGCTGATGATCGATACGCTGCGCTGGTCCGGGGGCTGACTGAGCACCTGCCGCAGCGCGCCTCGGGCGTCGATCAGCGAGGCCTCCTTGCTGCGTAAGCCAAGCGCCCGGGCCAGCTCCACCACCGCTGCGCCGCGCTCCTGTCCGCTGCTGCGCAGGGTGTCGGCGACGGTGGCCACGATGCCCCTTTCGATGCCCTGGGGTGCTTCCTGCCGCACGTTTGAGCGCTTCTCGATACCGCAATCCTTGGTAGGGCTGACGCTCTGCCACTGCCCTTGGCTGGCGAGCCGCATGACGCTATTCACCGCGGATACGAGGTTCTGCCCGTAGCTGGCCGACAGTTCACCGGCCTCGACCCGCGCAGCAATGCCCTGCCCGTAGGCGGCCGCCAGTTGCGCTGTGACGTGTTCCATACGCCGGACGCCCTCACCCTTGGCATAGGCGGCGAACGCCTGCCAGCGGTCGCCCAGCGCCGCCGCAGACGCATACGACGTAGCACCCTCCCGGGCCGCGCGGTTGGCTGCGAACGCCCCCGCCTTGGCGAGATCCCGTGTCTTCAGGCCGTAGTTGTTGGCTCTGGCCATGCCCTCCTCCTGTTGCTCCTGGTTGCCCCCATCCCCCGCCGTTGGCGGTAAGTGATTCGCTGCGTTGAGGCACGCGCAAGCCTTGGGGGTAGCCGCTTGTTTCACGCCGGCGGCAAGTCGGCGGACTGGTATCGCGTTGGGTAGTGACAAAATCCCATCGGGTGCTATGGCGCGGGGATGCGCACGCCAGCAGCGTCGAGCGCTGCCAGCTCCGGCGTAGGGCCAGGGCCCCGGTCCTTGCGAGGGACCGCCCGGGATCGTCGTCACGTCGCCGTGTCCTGCTGGCACAGGGACGGCGTTTCAGGTCATGCGGCATTGCGCCGCTGGCGTTCACGGGGAGGACAGTTCGTCGGTTTTCGTCCGGCGAGCTTCAGGCCGAGAGGGCCGTGGTTAACGGGCTCTCGGGGTGGTAGCCCCATGCGTCTCTGTGCTGTCGCGACAGAGACGCATGGGTAGGACGGTGCCGCCCTTGGCTGGGTGGCGTGTGGGTCGCGAAGAGCGCCCGGGCGTCGGCGGTGACTTGCCTGTGACGCGCCCGGAAGCACCCTCAGCGATCGCGCACACCAGGCCAGCAGCGGAGCGTACCGTCTTGGATCACGGCCACGATGGGCCGGGGAGGTCATCCAGCAGCGGGTAGGTACCCATGCTTGGAAGAGGTCATTCGCCTAGTGGGGCGAAGCGTGCGGCATGGCCGCAGGGGATCATCCGCTTTGGTTGGCGGTGGGGAGGCTCAAGGCCGGGTTTACATGCGATAGGGTGCCGTCGAGCGGGCGCACCTTGGGCATAGTGCCGACGCAGGCAGACGCGAGCGAAGGCGGTTGAAGTCATCCGCTGCCCTGGAGCAGGGCGAAATGAGGATGGGGCGTGGAGCCCGGTATCACTCAGCCCGGAGGCTGGTAGGCCCAATGAGGGCGGTTCGAATGCTGTTCTGGGTTTCGAGGCCAGCTACCCCGCTGCCCGTGGGCAGGACTTCAAAGACCGAATTGGTAACGGGGCCGGCATCCCCGGTCGCGATGCGACGATAACCGGGTCAGATTACCCTGATTGGCTGAAGGTGTGAAGCCTATCGCATCCGGGTTAGCCGTATACGGCAAGCTCCCCGCAAGTAAGGGCTGAATAGGTAGCAAGTACAGCGACAAAGGGCCTGTGTAATCGACAGACCCTTTCGGCCACGCGCATGTACGGGGGTTTAGATTGGGAAACCGTGGTGGGAGCCGTCAGGCAGTTCGACATCAATATGAACGCGGCCACCTGCTGCCTCGACATAGCGCTTGATCGAACTCAGGCGGAGATTATGTCCATCTTTCTCCATGCCTGCGACGGTTGGCTGCCTAACGCCCATAGCGTCGGCCATTTGGGCTTGAGTCATCTCTACGAGACGACGGACCTCCGAGAGTCGCAGATCAAGCAGGATCTCGTCAGCCTTGGCCCTCGCAGCCGCAACGACTTCCGGTTTCTCGCTATCCAGAAGCTGTTCCAGTGTACGTGCCATTTTCTTACCTCACTTTAGCGATTCCAGGTGCGCGGCGTATTCCCGATCAGCTATTGGAATCATCTCATCATAAAAGCGTTTGTCGTTCCCTCCCTTGTCTCCTGCGCAAAGTATTACGCCGGTTCGGTTAGGATCAAACGCGAAAAATGCTCTGAGAGGCTTGCCCCCGCTCTGGATCCGCAACTCTTTCATGTTGGGATACTGTGAGCCGTTAACGGTGTCAGCATGTGGGCGTGACAACATCGGCCCCTTCGCCTGGAGTAACAGTAAAGATGCCAGGACGTTCTCTCGATCAGCGTCGTCTTGCGAGTAATACCAGTCTTCAAATGTCTCGGTTTGTTCTATTGACCACATCGGCAACCTCTTCTTCTATTTATAGGTCATATACTATATAGGTTTTAACCTATTGTAAAGGCCTGATGTGGTGGATGGGGTTTATTCCGCGAAGAACTGTGCCAAAACGCGCAGAGTGTGTAGCGTCATTGCGTTATTGCGTCATTTAACGCTAATACGCTGCCGTTCAAGGGTCTGCGTAATCGACACGCCCTTCCCTACGCTTGGGTGTCGGCGGGCCTGAACCGAACAGCCCCCACTTCGTCGCTATCAATACGCCAGGCACCAGGGGTCGGCACAATCTGCCGACCCCAGGCGGAAAGAGCTTCCCACGCGCGCTGGGTGTCGATGGAGCGGAAGGATCGGAATCCGATTACGACCCCCAAGCCTCCCATGTGCGCAGCGCATCGCTATTTCAGCGTTATTGCGTTATTTAACGCCGATACCGGGCGTTCGTATGGCACCAAGGCTGCCAGTGGGGCGCCCCGCTTTAGGACACCCCGGCTGTGGCCCGCCTCGTCATTGGTACGGGGGGGTTATTCAGAGTAATGCCCTGGTCGCTTAGTGCATTGTCGGGCGGTCTTTGCCTGGCTTAGTCGAAATAGTGGGGTGGGCTGGGCGAGACTTAGGCCTGACTTGCTGGGCATGTGATGCCCCGCCTGAAATCCGCTCGTCGATATCGTTCAGGAAGTCGCGGAGCACCTGCTCAACCCCACCTCCCTCTGCCAGGCGAACGTTTCTAGCTGCGCCGCCCGAAACCGTGCGCCCGTCTGGTAGGTCTAATGGTCTACACCATCTGTCTTTCATCGCTGAACCCTCTTGTCTGCGTCGCCTAATTGCGACATCTCTCACTATATCGTGACGCCATCTTTTCGACACCGGCCGCTGGACGCCAGAGAGGGATTGTCCGGAGCAAAAGACAAGCAGCAATAAAATCATGCCTCAGATTGCGGCAATTCTTGCCCTCAGGCGTCGATAAGGGGTGAGGGCATGCAATGGGGCGGCTTCTTCTTTTCGTTGCTTACAGGGCTTCTCTCGGCGCTCTGGGCGATTGCGTGCCAATGAACGCGCACCCATTCGAACGGCATCATGAATTGATGGGATTTACCTGTGGGGCAATCCCAATGTGATCGCCTTGGTTGGCTTGGTAGAAAACTTAATTCTCGCGCACGTCAGAGAGAGTAGGGTTTGGTTAAGGGCGGTTCGGGTGCAAATTCTGCACCCCGTAGCGCTGTATTTTGCACCCCGTTCAGCTCACGGGGTGCAATATCTGCACCCCGTTATGAGGCTTCACTCGCGAAAAGAAAAAGGAGGGTGGCCAGGCCGGGTTTTCACCGGCTTGCCTTCTTGGACGGACTTCGCGCGCGCTCGCGCGGGAGGGGGTTCTGATCATTGGTAATATGATTCGTCGGATAATTTTCCGACCTTAGTACGGAAGATTTTCCGACCCTTGGCTAGAACCCGCGCCACTGTGGGGATTAAGCCGGTTTGACACCCCTTCTGGCGGCTCCAAGACAATGCCTTTTTACTGGTCGCAAAATTGCGCTGAGTCGATGCCAGCCCTGGCTAAGGGTGTCGAAAAGATGACATGTCTATAGACTCCCGGCTGACAACACCAGGGCAGACGCAGCGGGGAGTAATGGCACAGCGAGCAAAAGGGATAGCATGGGAGCCTTTTCAGCATCCTGGAGGGGAGGCATATTGCTTAGATCATCTTCACCCGGAATGCGTGGAATACGTTATCCCTCCCGCCAAGAACGCCCCAGAACGCCGCTTTCAGGTAGCCGTAAGTTATGGGCTTCATTGCTTTACGCGCACTCCGCGGGAAGGCGAAGCAGTCGATGACGCTGAGTGGTACTCCGATAGCCGAGAGAAGCGGGTCTTTTGTTTGGAGCGCTGGCAGCTGTCTAAAATGCTGCCCGAGGTAGTGAGAACGCTAGGGAATAGAAAGTGCCTTCATACAGGCCGCGAGGAGTTCGTTACGCTCAAGGTGGTGGAGGAAGGGCGCACCTTTGACTACGCGATCTTCTTCATTGTGAGCAAAAGCAATGCTCCGGGTATCGATATGAACCTGTTTATTGTGAGTGCTCACGAGCGATTCAATGCTTTGAAATACACCAAGCCTATCCGGTTCGGCGTCATCCTGATGAATCGATACCAAGGGAAGAAAATTAGGCCGCCACGGTGAGCCTGCTGGCACCGGTACCGCACTGCCATAATATGAACCCCCAGACGCGAAAAAGCCCCACCAATGGCAGGGCCTTCTCTTAATCCGGAGCCTCTTGAGTATTCCACTCTAGGGTGCGAACCGTTTTCACGGTGGGCGGGCGCTTTCACCGGTCAGCGCTACCTTTGAACCTATTATGGAAGCCCTCGGCGTTACTTTTCAAGTAATATCGAAGATTACCCCCCCCTACTCCGAATGCCTGTCCCCTTAGCGCTTTTACGCTCGGTGGGATTCGTTTCTTCACGCCCCGGCCCCCAATGACGGCAGTCGCTAGCAGCGCTTAACCAGATATCACAAGCCCCATAGTGAGTTACGGGCCTTCAGTGTGCGCAACTGATCGACCATAGGGGCCTTCACTGGCTGAGTGATGGCCCGTAGCGCTCGCCTATCGTTGTGCTGACCAACGGTAGGGAGTCACAGCCGATGTGAACCCGGTGGCGTTGGCTGTAAATCAATATTTTTGCCTCCCGTAGGGCAAAAACGTCGCTCCGTACCCCTTTTAAGTATATGAGGGTAACGGACATGCCGGCCCTCTGAATCTTAATCACACGATACGGAGGCCATCATGGCAGCTCGCACGAAGACAGCCACTCCCGGCCACAGCGCAGTGATTCGCGCGGTGAAACTCAACAATCACAAGCTGGGGGCCAGTGCCGCGCACACGTGGCGCACCATGCCGGTACCGCATGCTGACAAGGACCGGACGCACCTCAACGAGGACTGGCGGCCGGTGTCGAGCCCCAAGGCACTACGCACCGCGATCCGCGAGCGCCTGGAGCTGGCCGACAACGTGACCGCCGATTCGGTGTTGGCCATCGAGTACGTGGTGTCAGGCCCTCATGAGGCTTTCGCCGAGCAGGGTGGCTCTGTGGAGTGGCGTTCATACTTCTGCGATGCGCTGGCCTTCCTGGAAGCCCGCCACGGTGCCGAGAACATCGCCGCCGTGAACGTACAGCTTGATGAGCTGACACCACACCTGGTGGTCTACGCCGTCCCCCTCGTGGACTACCCGGCGACCACGCGCACGCGCAATGTGATCCTTGGTAAGCAAGGTGACGAGTGGATCCGGGGGCCGAAAGCTTTCGACATACCCGCCCGCACGGCATTAAGCGCGACGCATTTCATGGGGTGCCGTGATCAGCTGCGCGAGCTCCAGTCCAGCTTTGCGGAGGAAGTTGCTATTCCACACGGCTTGAGCCGAGGGCTGCGCCATTCCGCGGCGACCCATGTCACCACCAAGGCGTATCACCAAGCTTTGGCCCGTGGCCTGGCCGAGAACCTGAGCCTATCGCCCGATGACCTGGCCCGGCAGGGGCTGTTGTGGGGCAAGGAGAGCCCCGAGAAGCACGCCGCCAGGGTGACGGACTTCGTGGTCGAGCACTACGCGCCCACGGTGGCCAGGGCGGCAACGGCAGGTATTGAGCGCCGCCGCGCGGACGAGATGGCAGAGACGGCCCGCCGAACGGAGGCAGCCCTGAACGAAGAGCGCACAGCACACCAGCAGGCCCGGGAGCGGCTTCGCGGACTAATCGGCGGCTTATCTGGTGAAGAGATCACAAAAATAAAGGGTTTCGCCAATAAGTGCCGCAGGCTACGCCGTGAGGCTGAAGAGGCCCGCAAGCTCGAGGAGCAGCAACGCGAGGAAGAGGCACAGGCGGAACGCGAGCGTATGGAGAACGATCGGGCCGCCCAGCTGCGTCGCTTGACTCCCGAGGCCTTAGCCCGGCTGGAGAAAGGTGAGCGAGTTAAAGCGTGGCGCTTTGCCATAGCCCGTGACGATTTGGGAGAAACGCTGGAAGCCTGGCTGGATAGCGATCTGTTCGAGATGGACGGCATTCTTTCCTCGCGAGGTCGCGCTCTGATCGAGAGGGAAGCCCCCAGGCCCACGGAGCGCCACACCACCCAAGAACAGACCCCGGCAACGCCTGGGGCAGGCATGCCGACACGGTCACCGTTCGAGCGATAACGGACGATGAAACTTTCCTTATCATTTTTTTGTCCATACAATTAAAGTCATGATAATCGACTTTGACCCGAACAAGAGCGCTCGCAACGAAGAGGAGCGCGGACTCCCCTTCGCAGCGGTTGAGCGCTTTGATTAGGAAGGCGCTATGAGAACGCGGATCACGAATAAAGACGGTGAGGTAAGAGAGCTCACAGACCAGGACGTTAAGCAGATGCGGCCTATGTCGGAGGTTCTGCCCGCCAATCTTCAGCGAACCATCGGCCAGCGCGGTAAGCAGCACGCGCCGACAAAGGTGAAGACCTCGATTCGCCTCTCCCCGGAGGTGATCGAGCACTTCAAGGGAGAGGAAGGCGAAGGCTGGCAGCGCCGCATTGACCAAGCTCTAAAGCAGTATATCCGGGAGCATGGCCACGGCTGATCTGGTCAGCCCGCGCCCTGCCCATGCCTTCCGTCGATGGACAGAGAGCGCCACACCATGAAGGAAGACCCTCTAGCCGCCCATTTGAGGCGGCTTTTTTGTAGCGTTATAGCGTTATTTCATCATTGCGTTACACTAAGCATAGCAACCAATCGGATGTTGAGCCTCCCACCAAGGGGCTGGCTTCACTCGTAACGCTTTAATGAATTGACGCAATAACGCAATAACGTTTTAACGCAAGGAGGGGCAGTTTCATGGGCTACATCATCGGCGTTGTTAGCCAGAAGGGCGGGGTAGGCAAGTCCACTATTTCCAGGGCAGTGGCCACCACCTACGCGGCGGCTGGCTGGAACGTGAAAGTGGCTGACCTCGACATCAACCAGGCTTCTAGCTTCTCGTGGCTTCAGCGGCGATTGGCCCGCGAAGTACAACCGGTGGTGGCGGTAGAGACGTTTGGCACCGTCGACCAGGCCCTCAAGATCGCTGAAGCTTACGACATGATGATTCTTGACGGTGCGCCCCATGCGACCCGGGCGACCATGGAGATAGGTAAGCGAGCAGACTTGGTGGTACTGCCAACGGGACTGTCCCTCGATGACCTGGAGCCCACCGTTCTACTTGCTAATGCCTTGTCCAGCGAGCACGGCGTCTCGGTGGAGCGGATCGCTATTGCCTTGGTAAAGACTGGCGATAGCCCGCGGGAGCTGGATGAGGCGCGCAGCTACCTCGCTGCCACCCCGTATTTTGTTCTCGACTCACAGATTCCTGAGAAGACGGCTTTCCGGCGGGCACAGGATGGCGGGTTATCTGTCGTGGAAAGCCCTTATAAGGGGCCCCGAGAGCAGGCTGACAAATTAATCCAAGCAATCATCGATCGCCTTGAGTCTGTAACGCAATAACGTTTTAACGCTATAACGCAAGGAGGCCACCATGGCCGCACCCAGCAAAAAGCCAAACCCTAAGGGGCTTCCGCCCCAGTCTGCTCAATCGGCACATGTCGTGGGCAATAACACCAGCAAGCCGGAGAGCGGCGCCAAGGTGCCGTGTAATTTCCGCGTTGATCCCGAGTTCAAGAAGCGGCTGAAAGTGTTCTCTGCCGCGCACGACATGGACATGGTGGAAGTTTTTGAGCAGGCGGTGAATGAGTTCATCGACCGCAAAGGTGGTGCGTGAATTGTGCTTAAAAGCGCGTTTTTCAAGAATGCAAACTTACACACTTGCAAACTCTCACACTTACACGCTAGTATGATCTTAACGACCGACGAGGCAACCCGATGACGACTAAGAAGCCGGTGAGCGCAAGAGCCCTGTTAGCCCGTATCAACAGGCAGTTGGCCAAGGATGGACAGCAGATGAAGACCTGCCCGGAACGCAGTCAATGGCATGACGAGCTCGGCAGTTATTACATCGTCGATCTGGATACAAGCACGATTGTTGTTAAGGGAATTGACGATCTTGAAGAATGGACACGCCGGGAAATGGACGGCGTTCTGAAGCCGTTCGAAGCCTTAGAAGGCTAAAGACATTAAAAAGCCCCGCGACGGGTGCAACCGTCCGGGGCCATGACACCGCGTCAACCTTGGGAGAAAACGCAATGTCTGTACATGATAATCCCCGCAGCGCGCGAGTGGGAACCCTGAGCCGCAATGAGCTGACGATTTTGCTCAATGTGCTCGCTCCGTACCGCTCTGAAAAGATCACTGCTCCTATCATGGAGCTTGCCACGAGACTGGCCCGTATCGAAGACACGCAGGGCGGGGAGGCTGCTCAATGAAAATGTCCCGTGAAGCCCAAGAGCGTCTCGACCGCGTCTATGATGCCCTGAGAATCGAAACCGCAGGTGGTGCTCAAGCCGAGGAAACACTGGGCCTACCGCGCAGGAAAGCCACTGAAGCCAGTGAGAGGACGGCCTGATGAAAACCACCATCACCTTCGACAGCAGCTTGGTCGCGGATCCTGCGCAACGTGAGGGCATCGAGGAGACGCCAGGGCTCAAGCTGGCATCCCTCTTACGCGAATTGGCCGACGAGTGCGATCGTCACGGTGGCCTGCCTATGTCACGGGCACTGTGTCTTGATAGAGGTCTCATTGTTGGCGAGGTTGCTACAGAGCAGGCGTGGGGGGATCAGGACGAATTGGTATACCTCACCACTCGCGATGTCATTGCCAAGACAGGCTTGGCCAGCACCACGCTTCAACGTCGACGTGAGAATGATCCTACATTCCCCAAGCCGGTGGTGCTGAGCAAAGTAGGCAATCAAAACCGTTGTATTCGTTGGGTTCAGTCTGAAATTGAGGGCTGGATGCGAAAGCAGGCTGAAAGCCGGCCTGAATAACCGGTTTGCTCTTCAATTGACACGCAAGGAGTCCGCCCCATGAACCGCCACGCCGTTTTAACTGATGACACCGTAGACGACGCCACTTTGCTAGCGGCCCTTGAGGCTGCTGGTATTGATGCCCAGGTGAAGCCGCTACACCTACAGCGGGCCGCTAAGGTGGCTGCTGACATCATCGTAGAGTACCCGGAAGGGCAGCGCGGGCATGCCCGAGATACGCTAGTTCGCTGGATGGATGAAGCGCTGGACGCTGCCGACGATGCCCGCGTGAAGCGGATCAACGACAGTATCGACCGCCTGGAACGTGACCACGGTGATCTGGCGACTTGGCGAAGCGTTGGCGGACACATCGCGCTCGACGTGCCAACCGCACTTGTCGCCAGCATTGCCAACGCTTCCAACGATGCTCGCCGCGATATTGAGCTGCGCACCTTAACCGGCCTGCTGTTACCCCAGCTTGAGCGGATCACACCCCAGCTAATGGAGCGCGCGCTTGGCGACGACTACGCGGGCAACCGTGGCGATTATGAGCGCTTGGTAGCGCTGGTGTGTCGGGAAATGATAGAGGAGGCCAGCCAATGAAAACCAGAATTCACCACGATGCCGAGCTTTTTCGGTCTGAAATCGCCCTGCGGCTTTACAAAGAAAACCTGACGGACGCTATCGACGTTATTACCCGCGACGGCGAGCCGGAAACGCTGCTGGCCGTGGTGCGCAGCTATGAAGACCCGTTTCTGTATTACAGCAATCAGAAATACTACAAAACCTACCAGCACGCCTTTGCTGCTATCGGCGCCGCCATTGACCAGGTCAACCCGGAGCACAAGCCGCTTAGCGATCGCTGGGAAGAATGAGCCACCGTCCTGGCCTGGTGCCGGGGACAAATTGGACATAATAGTAGTTATCGCCAATTCGACCCTGGCCGCTGTGCCTAACCATTTTTGCGCCCAAATCACTGTGAATAGGTGGTGAAAGTGGTAGCAAGAATTAAATGCCCCGTGTATAGCCGCTGTTTTAGGGGTTTTGTGGCTAGTGTTCACACTTCTACGTAAAGTATGAACGCATGTCTCTAGGCATCACTAGAGAGTACCTAGGCGACTCAGCCCGCCACCAACAGCTAAGGAGAGGGTGTCATGCGTACCAGCCAAGCCCCCCGACTGACTCCACGCCGCATCGAAAGTCTTCCCCCCAGAGATAAGCCCTATCGGGTACCCGAC
>NZ_PJBT01000033.1:0-19540 GCF_002836035.1 Halomonas sp. MES3-P3E
AAACGATCATCTCTTTGATCCTTTGCAGCATAAGATCGTTACCGCTGCCAGTTGTACCACCAACTGCTTGGCACCAGTGGTCAAAGTCATTCAGGACAGCTTCGGTATTCGTCATGGCTCAATGACCACGATACATGACATTACCAATACTCAAACGATTCTGGATGCCCCGCATAAAGACCTTCGCCGTGCGCGTGCCTGTGGCATGAGTCTAATTCCCACCACAACGGGTTCAGCGAAAGCGATTACCGCCATTTTTCCTGAGCTAGAAGGCAAGTTAAACGGCCATGCGATTCGTGTGCCGCTGACGAATGCTTCGCTTACCGATATGGTGTTTGAGCTTGAGCGTGAAGTCGCCGTGGACGAGGTGAACGCTGCATTAAAAGTCGCAGCAGATGGCCCGCTAGCAGGCATTCTGGGCTATGAAGAGCGCCCGTTGGTGTCGATCGATTACCGCACTGACCCCCGCAGCTCCATTATCGATGCGCTGTCTACCATGGTGGTCAACGGCACGCAGCTAAAACTCTACGCTTGGTACGATAACGAATGGGGTTATGCGAACCGAACCGCTGAGCTATCCCTGATGGTAGGGCATGAGCAGGTGGAGCGTGGCTGATTCATTGCTTGCGCGGGTAAGGGCGCTACCTTTCGAGGTGCGCCAGTACATGCTGATTACCGGCAACTACTGGGCGTTTACGATAACAGACGGCGCGCTTCGCATGCTGGTGGTGATGCACTTCCACCAACTGGGCTATTCGCCGTTAGCCATCGCAATGCTGTTTTTGTTCTACGAAGCCTTTGGCGTTGTGACCAATTTAGTGGGTGGTTGGCTGGGCGCGCGTCTCGGGCTTAATCGCACCATGAACGTGGGCTTAGGTTTGCAGATTGTGGCCCTGGTCATGTTAATGGTGCCCGCGAGCCTGCTAACCGTTACCTGGGTAATGGCCGCTCAGGCGCTGTCGGGCATTGCCAAAGACCTTAACAAAATGAGCGCTAAAAGCGCCGTTAAGGTACTGGTTCCTAAAGAGAGCGCTAACGCTAACAGCTCGCTTTACCGATGGGTAGCCATGCTGACTGGCTCTAAAAACGCGCTAAAAGGGTTGGGCTTTTTTGTTGGCGGGCTGCTGTTAACGTTGATTGGCTTCCAGGCTGCAGTGTTTGTGATGGCCGTGATCCTGGCTGGTGTGCTACTGCTCTCGCTGCTGCGTTTAAAGGCGGATCTTGGCCGTCAGAAAGTGAAGCCTAAGTTCTCCGAGATTTTCTCAAAATCACGAGCGATTAACGTGCTTTCCGCAGCGCGGTTTTGTCTTTTTGCAGCCCGGGACGTGTGGTTTGTAGTGGCACTGCCGGTTTTCCTATACGACCAGCACGGCTGGACCCACTGGACCGTGGGCGGGCTGTTGGCGATATGGGTCATTGGTTATGGCGGCGTGCAGACCCAGGCACCAAAATTAACCCGGCTAATTAAAGGCGATGTTCGATTGCTGACGGCCGGGTGGGCGGCCGCGCTGGCGGTGCTGGCAATTTTGTTGGCGATGCTGCCTTTGGCACAAGTAGGTTGGTTAGTTGTTGGCTTACTCGCCTTTGGGGTGCTGTTTGCGATTAACTCCAGCTGGCACAGTTATTTGATTGTTCACTTTGCCCGCGCCGACGGCGTCTCGATGGACGTCGGCTTTTACTATATGGCCAATGCCATGGGGCGTTTAGTCGGCACGCTATTGTCGGGCTGGCTGTATATGGCTTACGGGCTGAGTGCCTGTCTGTGGGTATCGGCTGCTTTAGTGGCAGCAAGTTCAGCGATGGCACTAGCGTTGCCTAGACAAACCGCATGATCCGTTCGCCTAGGCTAGGTTTAACGCTAACGTTAGGTAGCGCGCAAACGCTGGCCTGGGCATCTAGCTACTACTTGCCTGCAATCTTAGCGGTGCCCATGGCCCGCGATTTAGGTGTGCCGCCCAGTTGGGTGTTTGCCGCATTCTCTGCGGCCTTGCTGTTAACTGCAATGCTTGGCCCCAGCGTTGGCCGTTGGATTGATATACGCGGTGGGCGAGGCGTATTAATGGCCTCGAACGGTATCATGGCTCTTGGCCTAATCATAATGGCGCTGTCTCAAGGTGTGTTCACCTTAATGCTCGCTTGGCTTATTACTGGTATAGGCATGGCGATGGGCTTATACGACGCCGCTTTTGCCACCTTGGGGCGATTATTAGGGCGCAGCGCACGAGCTTCCATTACCGGTGTTACGCTTCTAGCGGGGTTTGCCAGCACCATCGGCTGGCCGGTGACGGCGCTATTGGAAAACGAGTTTGGGTGGCGTACCGCCTGCGGTGTTTGGGCCATGCTGCATATCGTGATAGGGCTGCCGCTTAATGCACTCTTGCCAAAAGCAGGGGCTAGCCAGACGGAACATAAAGACGAAAAGCCTGTTCCACTGCCTGATCGGCCCCGCTTAGCCATAGTGCTATTAGCTTTTGTGTTTGCAGCCGGATGGTTTGTGTCGACGGCGATGGCGGCTCATCTTCCTAGACTACTACAAGAAACCGGTGTCTCTCTCTCCGTTGCCGTGGCCGCTGCCGCGCTGGTAGGGCCTGCCCAGGTGGCTGCACGGCTGGGTGAGTTCGCTTTATTACGCCACTTACACCCGCTGGTGGCGGCGCGTGTGGCGACAACGCTCCATCCACTAGGTGCCGCGCTGCTGGCAACGCTAGGTATGCCCGCTGCGGGCTTTGCGCTGCTACATGGTGCTGGCAATGGCATGATGACTATTGCGTCTGGCACCTTGCCGTTGGCTCTGTTTGGTCCTGCGGGTTTTGGCCGTCGCCAGGGTTTAATCATTGCCCCGGCGCGGGCCATGCAAGCGTTTGCGCCGCTGCTGTTTGGCCTATTGATAGAACAATACGGCGCTGGAGCTCTGTGGTTGACCTCTGGCTTGATGGTGAGCGCTCTGTTGGCGTTACTAATGATTCGTTGTCGCACCTGACGTTCCCGGGGCTCCTTTAAGTCACCAACACACTATCCTCGGCGGTTTTTTGAGGCAGCCCCGGAGTTCCTTACCCTAG
Source organism: Halomonas sp. MES3-P3E (assembly GCF_002836035.1). Lineage (NCBI taxonomy): Bacteria > Pseudomonadati > Pseudomonadota > Gammaproteobacteria > Oceanospirillales > Halomonadaceae > Halomonas > Halomonas sp. MES3-P3E. The sequence continues at coordinate 3,060 of NZ_PJBT01000033.1, forward strand.
CTATAGCGTCGACGTTTGAAGGTTGCATCACGAAGGTAAGCGGGGTTTGACCCTATCCGACGAAGATTCGCCCAGGTGCCTTTGTAATAGGGGATATGGTTTCTGTCTGTCCAATCGCTGATGACATCACCCTGTACCCCATTAGGGTAGCCAAACATCATAAATACCTGGCCTTGTTCCAAGTCGGGCTCCAAATAGGCCATGGCGGTGGTCGAGCCGTAGTTGTTATAGACCTCTACGATATCGCCATTGGCAATGCCTAAATCCTGGGCATCCCGTGGGTGGATTTCTATTGGTGCCATCGGGTAGCGGCCTTTGCGGAAAGCCAGGTATTGGTCGTGGTAAGCCGTTTGCCAGATATGATTCGTTCTTCCGTTATTGATCCAGAAGTCATAAGACGCTTTCTGCTGCTGAACCACGTCGGGGAAACCGTTCCAGGGTGATGACTGGAAATGAGCCTTGCCATCGTCGGTACTGAAATTATTGTCGGTATAGAGCATCTCGGTGCCAATGAGCTTGCCATCCCGATACTCTTTGATGGGAAGTTGGACGCCATTATTGCCAGCCACACGCAATCTTTCATAGGTGGCTAAGTGTCCTGTAGGCCCGCCTTGGCTATCAATTTCCTTTTCATGCGCCATGCGGAAACCGTCGTTGAAGGCATCCTCCTCGGTCATCCAGTCAAATCCAGCGAAACGCTCGGCCATCGTAGCGTTACCTACGGATTCATAACGTTGCTTTAGAGCGTTAGCCATATCGGCGGCAATGAGACAATCAGGCTTAGCGATGCCGGGAGGATCCATAAAGCGTTCAGACAGCCGAAGCCGACGCTCACCGTTCATAGAGGTCAGGTTCATTTCGCCCGGATGGGTGGCTGGTAAAACCATATGTGAATATTCGGCAAACTTGGTGCGGTAAAGATCGATATCTACGATAAATAGACCGCCCTTATTCTTGACAGCATCATAGACAATATCGATCAAATCTTCTTGAGAAGTGACGCCTCTCGCTTCGGCCAGCGCTTGGTTAACAATGGAAGCACGACGCTTGATGACCTGCCGGTAAGTCTCGGCATTGATGGTGGTTTGAAACGCATTGCAGGCCCACACCGTCAACATCATGCCGTTACCTTTGATCAGCTCTTGATCAATATAAGGTGCTGGGCGTCCGCCGGGGTAGGGTGGGCGCACATAGCCCTCCTGGTGACCGCCCATACGAACCACGCCGGTGCCGCGTTGACCTACATTGTGGGTAGCCACAGCCAGATTGACGATTGCGGACTGAATCCGATAGTTGTCATTTCCCCAGATCACGCCTTTCTCATAGGCATGCATGGTACGTGGGGCATGGCCACTGGCCTTAGGTTTATAGGCCCACTCGGCGGCCTTAACGATATCGGCCCGACTCACGCCGGTGATGCGACTACACTCGTCCAGTCCCATGCGATTGGCAGCTAGCATTTCCTCGAAACCACTGGTGTGTTCGTCGATAAAGGCTTGATCTTGCCACCCTTGGTCTACCACATAGGTCACCAGCCCATTGAATAAGGCAGTATCTGTACCTGGTTGGATTGCTAAATGCAGAACATTCTCCTTCCCAGCAATCGTTTCACAGATAGCGACAGTAGGGGTGCGTCGGGGGTCGACTAGAATAACCTTACCTTTGCTTACTGACTCGCCAGGAAACCATTCCCGCTTTTTAGCGATGTTAGACCCGCTTAGATTCGGCTCCCAGTGGGCCAGGAACCAGTTAGACTGAGTTTCATAAGAGTTTCCGCCGATGGAAAAGATAACATCGGCCACCTCTGCATCCTCGTAACTATTATTGAGCTCGCCAATGCCCATGTCGCGGCTGGCGTGGCATTCTGAGTTGTAGGCAGGACGATTGTGAATACGCACCATTTTTGACTGTATGCCCTCAAAAATTAGTTTGCCGGTAGCCCAGGTGTTCTCGAAGCCGCCGCCAGCGCCGCCATGATCGAAGAGATTGAAAAACAGTTGATCCGGCCCGTCATTATCGAGGATACGTTGGGTCAAGCCAGCATATAGAGCCATGGCATGTTCCCAATGGGTGTCTGACCAATCGTCCCCAGTGTAGATCATGGGATATTTGAGGCGACGCTCGCTGATGGGGGTTCCTTTCGAGTACATCACACTGGCCATTTGGCCGCCACGCGTTGAGGATAACCCTTTATTGACGCTGCACTCCTTATCAGGAACGATCATGATACTGTATTCACGGCCATCGTGCTCTTGTATCCGATTAACCATGGCGGGGGTCATGGTTAGCTGCATGGCTGGTAGCTGTTGAGTGAAGTCGAGCCCTAGCGCATTCTGGTTAGCCGCTCTGCCGCCTTCTTGATTGGCAGGCCATTTATAGACATGGTACCCGCAGCCAACAATGCAGAAGTGACAGGCCATATTGGTCTTTTGAGCATTCACTGGAGGCAGAGGAATACGGTCTTTAAATTGTGACATTTTTGATACTCCCGAATCAGATGATATTGGCCTGACGGCCATAGATAAGACCATCAATCGACACCGCCCTCAGGGCATCTTCAGCCTCGTCATACTCCAGAATGATTCGCGGCAAATTCTCGGTCGCTTGCCCAATCACCATCTGACCAATGTTATCGGGATCGAATATGCTGTAATGACAGGGGCATTTGAAAGTTTCAGCCTCCTGGTCGTAGCTCACTGGACAGCCCATATGGGTGCATTGTGTGCTGAAAGCCACTACGTCTTTGTTCGGCCCCACGCCTCCTTTAACTTCACGGTCTCTGCGGATTACCACGCAGGGTGAGTGGATGTCGGGGTAAGTGAAGTAAAGCGGTTGGTTGACCGTCAACTCGCTAAGTCGGGCGATCACCTCATTTGGGTAGGGCAGGTTTGTGTTACCCGCGGCAGAGGGATTGCCTTGCTCCGCCTGAGTGATGGGGGCCAGCGAAAGAGTACCCAGGGCGGCACTGCTGCCGGTTAACTTAAGAAAGGTGCGGCGACTCAAGCGTGTCATCGTTTGACACTCCATTGTTATTGTCGAGAAGCCCTAGCTGGGGGGAGTTATATATGGTTATCCGAATTTGTTAAGCCGAAATATAGCGTAGTTCTGCCCTGACAGACGCGCAAGACAGAATAACTCATCACTGCTATATCAATTTCAGACTTAGGTTTGCTGAAATTCTGATGAGTTCTTTGTGTATTTCACTTTCTTACCCGCTATTTATCAATGCAATGACGCACTCATCAGGGAAGCCCATGACCAAACTTGGGCCAGATGGCTATGTCAGATGGCTATGTCAGTTGAAGCGGGATCTAAGGCAAGTTCGTTTGCAGACTGCAGGAATAGCTGATAATTAGCAGCGTTTCATTTGCAAATAATGAATCACCTCTGGTTTTTTTCCCAGAAGCTTTGATTATTGTCAGCATATTGCGCGATGTAGTGCAGTTGGGATTGTGATAAATAGTATGACAGGCATGGAGACCTCACGATTCACTACCAGGCGCATTACGCTGGGCAGGAACGGTTTTAAAAGCGGGCGATACTTTCGTTGGGTCAACTTGGTTTTTATAGCTAGCGGTGGCTTCTGCCCACCACATTAGTTGACCTAGTGTTCGGCCAAAATAGCTCTCCCAACGCTCCTGATTCTGGGCAAAGTGACCGTCTTCACTCAGCGCATCCTGGGCTTTGGGTATATGTACCATGGCCGACACCGGCAAGCAGCCAAGCTCTGATAGAAATGTACGCATGGCAACGGCTGCACGCACGCCGCCCCACTGGCCCATCGAGTAGGTCACAATAGCGCTGGGTTTAAATGCAAACAGTGACGCGCCAAAGTGATTAAGCAGATGGCTCAGGGCAGGGCTCATGGAGTGGTTATATTCAGGGCTCACCATTACATAGCCATGGGCGTCACTGATTTTATCGGCCAACTGCGATAAATCACTCGGTGCATCGGCTTTTGCATAAGCAAAGTGGGGCTTGAATGGGTCGCTTAAATTCAGTGTTAACGGGTCAATTATCTCGGCCGTGGTGTTAGGGAGTGATGAAAGCAAACGCTCGCAGGCGTTGGCTACTCTCTCGCCAAGGCGGGCAGGGGAAGGGGGTGTGCTAGTTCGGGTCGAACCTAGAAATATTAAATAATGAGCCATGGCATTTGTTTCCTATTGAATGTTTTCTGCTGGAAAATGGTGGCGGGTTTTATTGGCGATACGCACTAGTGCCAGCATGAGCGGCACTTCGACTAGCACGCCGACGACGGTGGCCAGCGCGGCACCTGACTGTAAGCCAAACAGTGCGATAGCCGCTGCGACCGCCAGTTCAAAGAAGTTACTCGCACCGACCATAGCGCCAGGGGCTGCAACGTTATGCGGCACCCGCCAAGCCTTGGCCCAGCCGTAGGCAATAAAGAAGATCAGAAACGTTTGAATAATCAGTGGAATCGCGATGAGTACGATATGCAGCGGGTTATTCAGAATCACCTCGCCCTGGAAGGCAAATAGAAGCACGAGGGTGATGATCAAGCCAATCGGGGTGATGGGGCCAACGCGCTTCATAAAGACGTTGTCGTACCACTCTGCGCCGCGCTTTTTGATCAGGGTTTGGCGCGTTATATAACCTGCCGTCAGGGGGATCACAATATAGAGCACAACAGACAGGGCAACCGTATCCCAGGGTACCTGAATATTGGAGATGCCTAGGAGGAAGACCACGATGGGCGCGAAAGCGAACAGCATGATCAGGTCATTAAGCGCCACCTGCACCAGCGTATAGGCCGCATCACCGCGGGTTAAATAGCTCCACACAAACACCATTGCTGTACATGGTGCTGCACCGAGCAGAATCGCGCCTGCTAAATACTGGCTGGCTAACTCGGCTGGAATTAAGGGCCGAAAGACCACCATAAGAAAGAACCAGGAGATGGCAAACATGGTGAAAGGCTTAATCAGCCAGTTCACCGATGTGGTAATGATCAAACCTTTTGGCTGGCGCCGCACACCGAGTAGTGATGTGAAGTCTATTTGCGCCATCATGGGGAAAATCATTGCCCAGATAAGCGCCGCGACCGGAATGGAAACCTGCGCTACTTCAAAGCGGGAAAGTGTTTCCGGTACTGCTGGCAGGAGCTGTCCGAGTAAAATGCCCGCCACAATAGCCAGTGCTACCCAAAGCGTCAGGTAACGCTCAAACAGCCCCATTCCTTCGGCAGTGGTGGGCGGTGTAATATCTTGCCGTGCTGACATGGAAAGCTCCTGATTAGATAGCGCGCTGGTTAACACGCTTAGAGAGTTCTTCAGCACTCTCTTTACGTTCTGAATAACGGTCTGTCAGCAGGTCACTGCGGTCCCGCACCAACAGCGTAAATTTCACCAACTCTTCCATCACATCGACGATACGGTCGTAGAAAGGGGAGGGTTTCATTCGGTCGTTTTCATCAAATTCCATAAAGGCTTTCGGCACTGACGATTGATTGGGAATCGTCAGCATACGCATCCAGCGCCCCAATATGCGCAGCTGATTGACCGTATTGAAGGACTGTGAGCCGCCACAAACCTGCATTACTGCCAATGTTTTGCCTTGAGTCGGGCGCACGCCGCCTAGCGAAAGTGGAATCCAGTCTATTTGCGTTTTCATAATGCCGGTCATTGCGCCATGGCGTTCAGGGGAGCACCACACCATGCCTTCGGACCACTGAGCTAACGTACGTAGTTCATCAACTTTGGGGTGGCTGGCATCTTCAGCATCCGGTAGCGGCAAGCCTTTAGGATCAAAAGTTCTCGTTTCTGCTCCCATGGCGGTCAGTAGGCGTGCTGCTTCCTCAACGGCTAAACGACTAAACGAGCGCTCACGCAAAGAACCGTATAACAGCAATATTCTAGGTGCATGATCGACACTTTGTGGAACGCCTAGGTGCTCACTGCTAGGGCGCTCAAACAGCGCGTTGTCGATGTTAGGTAAATCGGTTAGATGGGGTAAATCGTTGAGTGAAGACATTAGGGCTACCTGTTTAACGCCATTTAAGGTTAATGATTCTATCATATATGTTTTTTCGTATATTTCTAGCGTCGACTGCAAGCTGCAATATTGCCGTCATGAATCCAGCGTAAAGTGACAGCTATTAATTACATTAGAGGCTATTTCCTTATGTCGAAGCGCCGCGTGTTGTTTCTTTGCAACGCTAACTCTGCACGGTCCTTAATGGGAGAGGCGTTGCTTCGCCATATGGCAGGTGATCGTTTTGAATCGTTTAGCGCTGGTTCTGAACCGGATGAGCCCCATGCATTGACGCTTGATGCATTGCGAAAACAGGGACTACCCACGGAAGGTTTACGCAGTAAATCGCTGGATGTGTTTGAGAGCGAGACCTTCGATTTTGTCATTGTGCTGTGTGACAAGGCTCAGCAAGCCTGTCGGGACTGGCAAGGGCAGGCGGGTGAAGTGCTGTTCTGGGATATTCGCGACCCGCGTCTGATTGGCAAGCCAGACGCTTACGAGCAGGCATTATTGGAAATTCGTCGTCGCCTGCAGCTATGGCTGCCCCTGCATAAGTCTGCTTAATCTTACTCATAGGGGCAGGTCGTGATGAAATTGATCAATAACTTAAGCGTCAAGGCGAGTTGGACGCTGGTGCTCTTGGCGTTCAGTGGTTTGGTCGTCGTGATTGGCGCATTGGGGCTATTCGCTAATCATTTTGGCCGCGATGCATTCACGTCGCTACATCAGCGGGACATGGCGCAGGTCAGTGAGCTTAATAGTGCTTACACGCAGTTATTACGTGCGCGTATCCAAATGAATCGTGCAGCAGAGCTAATTCGCACCCCGTCGTTTGATCGTCCTGCCCCACTTATCGATGAATCTCAGCGGTTGTTGGATGCGGCGGCAGTCAACTTCGGGCAGTTTTCGGCGAGTGATTTTGAGCCTGAGCAGCAAGCGTTAGTTGATCAATTGGCCGCTGATTTTCAATCGTTCGTTAACAATAACCTTAGTCTGCAGATGATGATGCTGGAAGAGCGGGATGTCTCTGGTTTCCTGTCAGGAGAGTCACGGGTAGATGACAGCAGCCAGCAATTTGTGCAGAGTGCAGAGGCATTTTTTAACGCCTTAAACCAGCGGGGTAACGGTCTTCTCGCACGTTACGAGCAAGTATCATCGCTACTGTTTTGGGGCGTCATTGCGGTGCTGGGTGCCGCGCTGTTAGTGGTGGCGGTGGTGGTGTGGGGTGTGCGCAAGAATGTGCTTCGCCCTTTAAAAGTCATTACCGAGCATTTTCAACGTATTGCTAAAGGCGATCTATCCACGCCCGTTTCAGCTCACTCGACCAATGAAATTGGTCAGCTGTTTAGTGAGCTAGCCAGTATGCAGAGCGCTTTAACGACAACCGTCGATCGACTTACTGCTAGCAGCCAGCAGGTCTATAGCAGCAGCCAGGAAATGACTGAGCAGAACCAGCTCTTGGCCAGCCAAACCGATACCCAAGTGTCTGCCTTACAGCAAATGGCGGCGAGCCTGGAGCAGCTAACCGCGACGGTAAATCAAAATGCGGAAAGTGCGGCGCATGTGAGCCAATCGACCGCGGATGTTTCCCATAAGGCGCAGCAGGGTGACGAGGTCATTACCCAGTTTATTACCACGATGGAAGCGATCAATGATCACTCTGAAGAGATCCAAAGCATCATCCGCATGATTGAGAGCATCGCTTTCCAAACCAATATATTGGCGCTGAACGCATCGGTTGAAGCGGCGCGTGCTGGTGAGCATGGGCGTGGCTTTGCAGTCGTGGCAAATGAAGTGCGGGCGCTGGCAACCCGCAGTGCCAATGCTGCCAGCGAGATTCGATCACGCATTGAAGCGTCGAGTGCGAGTGTCCAACAGGGCAGTGTATTGTCGCAGCAAGCGGGTGAACATACTCGTGCGATAATGCAGGCTGCCAGTAACGTGGATACGCTAATGACTCAAATCGCCAATGCCTCTGAGGAGCAGCGACGCGGCATTGAAGAGGTTAATCAGGCGGTGGTGCAAATTGATACGACGACGCAAGGAACCATGCGCTTAGTCAACCAGGCGGCCCAGAGCGCTGAAGGTTTATCCCAGGAGGCTTTGCAAATGCGCGAGTATGCTGGGCAGTTTAGTGTTGCCGAAAAAGCCCCCGGAATGAACTTGGCTGACATCAATGAACATAACGGCGAATACCCTGAATGGGAGCAGCTTAGTCATCAACAAACCCCTTTACCTAGCTCTGATGGGCAGCGCCATCGTCAAACCGATGTGATGACGTCTGCTTAAAATACTAAAAACAGTAATTTGCGTTTATTCAGAGGCAGTCAGCGCTATCATGCGGTTTTCTCTGAGCGACTAATGTTTTGCAATTGATCCAACGGCTCATCTCGCCCGTCGTCTTTATCTCTCAGCGTTTACTGAACGATCCTATGCTGCTCTCAATGAGCGGCCTATGGGTCGTTTTGTGGTGGCTGGAACCTCAGTCATTGACGGAGATGGCTGAGCGGGTGCATTGGACCACGCTTGCTGTGTTAACCGGTCTTATGCTGCTCAGCCGATCGTTGGAGCTCAGTGGTTATTTAACGCTCTGGGGACGCCAGTTATTGGCCCGTCTGAAGGGTGAAAGGCGCCTAGCGGTGGGTTTGGTGCTGTTTTCAGGTCTGCTTTCTGCCTTCGTCACCAATGACGTGGCGCTGTTTATTGTCGTGCCACTGACCCTTAGTCTCGCCAGGATGGCAACGCTGCCTATTGCGCGTTTAATTGTGTTTGAAGCGCTGGCGGTCAATGCGGGGTCATCGCTGAGCCCGATTGGGAATCCACAAAACCTTTATCTATGGCAGCTTTCAGACCTACGCTTTGGCGAATTTCTATGGGTAATGCTACCGCTGGGTGTTGGTTTGATGCTGCTGCTCTTGCTCCTTATTCCCTTGGCGTTTCCTAAAGCGTCAATACATTTGGAGTCAGCTTCTATTGCAGCAACAATACGGCACAAAAAGCCACTATGGGCGGCACTAATCGGCTACCCGCTTTTTTTGATTGCAGTGGACATGGGCTGGGTGTTGCCAGCGATGGCCGGCGTAATGCTAGCGATGTTATGGGTGGCCCGGCGAGCGGTGTTCAGCATCGATTGGATGCTGCTGGTAGTGTTCGTATTAATGTTCATCAATTTAAGTGTCATCGGTGAACTAAATGTCGTTCAGCAGGCAATTAATACAATGCGCCAGTGGCCCGGTGGCGATATCAGCGTAGGTGTACTGCTTTCACAAGTTATTTCCAACGTACCGGCAACGCTGTTACTTGCGGAGGAGAGTGAGTGGCAGCCGCTTGCCTGGGGCGTCAGTGTCGGTGGCTTTGGTTTGGCGATAGGCTCGATGGCTAATTTAATTGCCCTGCGCTTGGCTCGTCAGCCTGGCATTTGGACAGAGTTTCACCGTTGGTCTCTGCCTATGTTAGGCCTTGCTTGGTTGTTTGCTGCGTTTTGGAAAAACGCCCTGTTATTGTAGCGACAGGGCGCTACCTCTCGGGATTAACTCCTTGCGAGGAGGGGTTAGTCGATTAGCTCGACGGCAACCGCCGTTGCTTCACCGCCGCCGATGCACAGGCTGGCAATGCCGCGCTTGCCGCCTTTAGTGCGCAGCGCGTGTATCAGCGTGGCAATAATGCGCGAGCCGGTTGAGCCAATCGGGTGGCCCTGGGCGCAGGCACCACCGAAAACATTCACCTTGTCATGGGGCAGGCCTAGATCATCCATCGCCATAAGTGTCACCACGGCAAAGGCTTCGTTGATCTCAAATAGATCTACATCATTAACGCCCCAGCCTAGCTTTTTCATCAGCTTTTCTATCGCACCCACCGGCGCGATAGTGAACTCACTTGGGTGGCGTGAATGGGTAGTGTGGCCGAGCATGCGTGCTAAAGGTTTAATACCGTGCTGATCCGCGGCTTTCTGACTGGCCAAAATCAGCGCCGAGGCACCATCGGAAATCGAGCTGGCGTTGGCAGCGGTAATGGTGCCATCTTTGGCGAAAGCAGGGCGCAACTGGCGGATTTTGTCGAGTTTAGCTTCGAAAGGCTGCTCGTCGTGCTCGACCAGATGTTCACCCTGGCGCGTGGAAACCGTGACGGGGGCCATCTCAGCGTTTAAGTGGCCTGCGTTAGTGGCCGCTATGGCGCGCTCAAGCGAGGCAATGGCAAAATCGTCCAAGCGTTCGCGCGTATAGCCACGCTCTGTGGCGACATCTTGAGCAAACACGCCCATCAGCTTGCCCGTTTCGGCGTCTTCAAGCCCATCCAAAAACATATGGTCTTTAAGCTCGCCGTGTCCCAACCGGTAACCGCCGCGTGCTTTGGTCAGCACGTGCGGGGCGTTAGACATGGACTCCATCCCGCCCGCCAGCAAAATATCTCCGCTGCCTGCTTTGATTAAATCATGGGCAAGCATGGCGGCTTTCATACCAGAGCCACACAGCTTATTGATGGTGGTGGCTCCATTGGCATCGGGAATGCCCGCTTGGCGCATCGCCTGGCGCGCTGGGCCCTGCTTAACGCCTGCTGGTAGTACGCAGCCCATTATGCCTTCGCTTATCAGAGCGGGGTCAATGCGCGCCTCTTCAATGGCTGCTTTGATGGCGATTGCGCCAAGCTCTGGTGCCGACATGCTCGAAAGGCTGCCCATCATGCCGCCCATAGGGGTGCGCTTGGCGGCGAGAAATACAACGTCAGTGGGGCTGCTCATGGTCAATCTCCTTCAGATTTATTGTGATTATCAGGTTGCGTAGTGGGTGATACGTTGACCCGTAGGCGGTGCTGTGGTTTTCTCCAGAGTAACCAAGCAAGCGCTAGTGTAAATAACATGAATGTAATGAATGCATCACCTCGCCGCAAGGAGTTGACGCGCCTTGCCGCCCAGCTCTTCGTTCAAGAGGGCTTTGATCGCACCACCGTGCGTATGCTGGCGCAGGAAATGGGGATTAAGTCTGGTAGCTTGTTTCATCATTTTAAAGACAAGCAGGAAATCCTCGCAGCGGTTATCGAAGAAGGTACTCAAAACGCCTTAGTAATTGCACGTAAAGCACTGGATGAGTGTGCCTCTGACCCTGAAGTGCGCCTGCGCGTTATGGCTCGTGCCCATCTCGAAACGCTTTTTACTGACCGTAATGCTCATGTAGTGGCGCTCTTTGAGTGGCGTCGACTCGATCCTGATGCAAGTGCTCATTTAAGTCATTTGCGCGATGCTTATGAGGCGCTGTGGGTTACTGTCATCGATGATGCTTTAGAAGCAGGGCTGATTCATGGAGACCGCTTTCTGGTCTCGCGCTTCGTGCTCGGGGCACTGAATTGGACCGTACGCTGGTATGATCCTAATGGTCCCCGTTCCCCTGATGAACTCGCTGATGAGCTTGTCGCCATGATTATGCCCCCGCCTGCTTGAACTGCTTGCGCTATACAGCTTCCTACCAACGTCTAACGCTTTAATTCATCAGAGTGCTTGCTCTCTAAGACGATTACTTTTAGCGTTGCTTTTAACTTAAAGTTTCCGTTAACGTCAACGGATAATTTTAGCGACCTAGCCTGCGCCCTACCTGTATTGCTTTGCGCTCATTACTAACAACAATGATCATCTACATTAGAGAGCCATCATGACAGCTACACCACAATCACTGCCCGACTATCAGCACTACCTTGAAAACTTTTCTATCAAGAGCGTTATTGCTCGCCTGGATGACCATCAGGATGGAATGTTGAATGCTTTCGAAGCCTGCTGTGGTCGGCATGTGCGCCAAGGGCGCGGCGATGTGCTAGCGCTAGTTCAAGAGGATACCCAAGGGGCGGTTCACACCCTGACTTATGCTGAGTTGGATGCGCAAAGCGCTAAATTGGCGGGTTGGTTTCAGGCTCAAAGGCTAGGTAAAGGTGATCGCATTGCTTGTATGTTGCCGCGGTCACCACAGCTTTTGATTGCGGTACTCGCCACATGGCGTATTGGCGCGGTTTATCAACCTCTATTTACTGCCTTTGGTCCTGATGCCGTGGACTATCGTTTAGGGCGTGCAGATACCAAGCTGGTGATTACTGATCACGCCAATCGCTATAAGTTTGATGGCTTGAGCCAGTGCCCGCCCGTGCTGGCAATCGGTGGTGCAACCAGCGAACATGCGGATGATCATGATTGGCAAGCTGCATTGACGCATACGTCAATGAGCGATAAACCGCCAAGGCTATCGCCTAAACAACCTTTTCTACAAATGTTTACCTCTGGCACCGTGGGCAAGCCCAAAGGTGTTGCTGTTCCCTTGTCTGGAATGACTGCCTTCGCGATCTATATGGAGCTCGCCATTGACCTGCGTGGTGATGACCGCTTTTGGAATATGGCTGACCCAGGCTGGGCGTATGGCCTTTACTATGCGATCACGGGGCCACTGCTGCTCGGTGTGACGACCCATTTTTGTGAAGCGGGCTTTAGTGCTGAGGGGGCGCTGGCGTTTATGAAGCGCCACCACATTACCAATTTTGCCGCTGCCCCTACCGCTTACCGGCTGATGAAGGCATCAGGCCTGTTTGATGACGCCCATCAAACCTTGGAGCTGCGTGCAGCGAGTTCAGCCGGAGAGCCTTTGAACACTGAAGTGGTCACTTGGGTTGAGAAGTCGCTTGGCTGTCCTGTCATGGACCATTATGGGCAAACTGAAACCGGCATGACGTGCAATAACCACCATGCACTTGATCACCTTAAGCATGTGGGTGCGATGGGCGTCCCAATGCCGGGCTATCGTCTGGCGATTTTGGATGCCGAGTATCATGAGCTGCCTGCGGGTGAGCCTGGGGTGCTTGCCGTGGATATCAAGAATTCACCTGCGCACTTCTTTCAAGGTTACACCTGGCAGGAGAAAAATCCCTTTGTAGAAGGCTATTACCTTACCGGGGATGTTGTGATCCGCAATGAAGATGGCACCTTTCAATTTGCCGGGCGGGACGACGACATTATTACCACCGCAGGTTATCGGGTGGGGCCAACGGATGTTGAGAATAGCGTAATGACACACCCGGCTGTTGCAGAGTCGGCGGCGGTGGGGCAGCCAGACGAGATCCGTGGCGAAGTGATCAAATCCTATGTCGTACTGCGAGAAGGCTATGAGGCAAGTGAAGCACTTGCCGATGAGATCAAGCAGCGAGTGCGTGAGCGGTTATCGACTCACGCTTTCCCACGCGTTATTGAGTTTGTCGATGAGTTACCCAAAACCCCCAGTGGCAAGATTCAGCGCTTTAAATTGCGTGCCCAAGCAGCAGAAGAAGCTAAGGCAGCCAAATAAACATAACGCTTATAGGGAATATGGTTATGCAGGTTAAGGACAGTACTTTTTTAATTACTGGGGCCGCTTCTGGTCTTGGCGCGGCAACGGCAGAGCGTTTGGTGGCTGCGGGCGCTCGGGTCGTTTTATGCGATTTAAATGACAGTGTAAACGCACATGCTCAGCAGTTGGGGGAGCATGCTCAAGCGTGTTTGGCAGACATTACCTCTGCCGAGCAAATGCAGCAGGCGGTCGATACCGCGGTAGCGCTGGGTGGCAAGGGCGGTCTCTCAGGTGTGGTTCATTGTGCGGGCGTCGTTAGCGTAGCCAAGTTGGTTGATCGTGAGGGAAAGCCGGCTGATCTAGATAGCTACATTAAAACCATCAACATCAACCTGGTGGGTACCTTTAACGTAATGCGCCTCGCCGCGGCGGCGATGGCTAAAAATACGCCTAATGAGAGCGGGGAGCGCGGGGTGATTATTAACACTGCTTCTATTGCGGCTTTTGATGGTCAGGTAGGGCAGTGTGCTTATAGCGCCTCTAAAGCGGGCGTTGTGGGTATGAGCTTGCCAGCGGCGCGCGAGTTATCGCGTCATGCCATTCGAGTTATGGCAATTGCCCCAGGCGTTTTTGAAACACCAATGATGAGCGAGATACCCGATGAGGCTGCCCAGGCGCTAGCGGCAGCGGTGCCATTTCCCAAGCGGTTGGGTAAGCCGGATGAGTTTGCTCAATTAGCCGAGCAAATTATTACCAACCCAATGCTGAATGGCGAACTCATTCGCTTAGATGGCGGCATACGCATGCAGTAACGCTTCAGCTATATAGAATCACATTGAGACGGCTCGTCAGCTTTTGGCTGGCGAGTTTTTTATTGCTGGCATTAGAGGTTTGCAGCATTAGCTACCAAAGTTGTAGAGCGTTTTAGCGCTAAATTCAAACGCTCGCTTGACTCTGTTGAGCGCTCGCGCTAGTTTTCAAACATGTGTTTGAAAGCCGCTTTCTGTTTTGAAAATATAATTCGGCTTTTGATCCCCCGGTTGTAGGAGAGTGTTTTAGGAGAAGTGCGATGCCCACTTATCAGGCCCCTATTCGTGATATGCGTTTCGTTATGGACGAAATGCTTGATTATCCTGCTCACTACGCGCGCTTGCCGGGTGGTGACGAGGCATCGCCCGATGTCGTCAGCGCTATTTTAGAGGAAGGTGCGCGTTTTGCTCGCGAAGTACTGCTGCCGATTAATCAAAGCGGCGATGCAGAAGGGTGCTTGTTAGAAGGGGGCGAAGTAAAAGCGCCAAATGGTTTTAAAGAAGCCTATCAGCAATATGTAGAAGGCGGCTGGCCGAGCTTGGCCGCCGATCCTGAGCATGGCGGGCAGGGGCTGCCGCATTCGTTAGCCATGCTGCTTTCGGAGATGATTTGCGCAACCAACTTGGCATGGGGCATGTACCCAGGGCTTTCCCATGGCGCGGCGGATGCACTGCGCCATCACGGTACCGATGAGCAGAAGGCTACATACCTCACCAAATTGGTGGAGGGCGTATGGACCGGCACGATGTGTTTAACCGAATCGCATTGCGGTACCGATCTCGGCTTGATCAAAACGCGGGCGGTGCCCACTGAAGGCGATGCTTACGCGATTACCGGTACCAAGATATTTATCTCTGCTGGCGAGCATAATCTGGCTGAGAATATCGTCCATTTAGTGCTAGCAAAACTGCCTGATGCACCCGAAGGCTCGAAAGGTATCTCGCTATTTGTGGTGCCTAAGTTTATGCCTGATGCCGAAGGCAATCCTGGCGAGCGCAATGGTGTTAGCTGTGGCTCTTTAGAGCATAAAATGGGTATTCACGGTAACGCTACCTGTGTGATGAACTTCGATGGCGCAACCGGCTATCTGGTGGGCGCCCCGAATAAAGGCTTGGCGTGTATGTTCACCATGATGAACGCTGCGCGTCTTGGAGTAGGTATTCAGGGGCTGGGTTTGATTGAAGCCAGCTTCCAGAATTCGTTGAGCTATGCCCGTGATCGCCTGCAAATGCGAGGTTTGTCAGGCAAGCAGGCGCCTGAGAAGCCCGCTGATCCAATTATCGTCCATCCCGATGTTCGACGCATGCTGCTGACTCAGAAAGCCTTCGCCGAAGGCGGGCGTATGCTAGTGCTATACACCGCTCAAATGCTGGATGTTGTAGAGCATGGTCAGCCAGGTGAAGAGCGAGAGCGTGCCGACACGCTTTTGGGATTGCTAACCCCGATTGTAAAAGCGTTCTTGACCGAAGTCGGTTTTGAAAGCACCAATGAGGGTGTTCAGACTTATGGCGGCCATGGCTTTATTAAAGAGTGGGGCATGGAGCAACTGGTACGCGATGCGCGTATTACTCGCTTGTATGAAGGCACTACCGGTATTCAGGCGCTCGACCTACTGGGTCGTAAAGTCCTTATGAGTCAGGGTGAGTCGTTGAAAGTGTTCACCAAGGAGATTCACCAGTTCTGCAAGGCTGAATCAGAGAATCCGGCGCTTAAAGAGTTTATCGGGCCTCTGGCAAAGCTGAACACAGAGTGGGGTGAGCTAACCATGGGCATAGGTATGAAAGCGATGCAGGACCGCGAAGAGGTAGGCGCGGCAAGCGTCGATTACCTTATGTACTCCGGCTACGTCACGCTGGCGTACCTATTTGCTCGTGCGGCCAAGCAGGCATCTGGTTCTTTAGAGGGCGAAGATAAAGCCTTCTATGCTGCTAAATTGAATACTGCTCGCTTCTATTATCAGCGGCTATTACCGCGCACAAAGGCGCATGCGCAAATGATTCAGTCGGGCGCTTCCAGCCTGATGGCCATCTCCAGCGAAGACTTTGGCTTGGGCTTTGAGATTTAATTAACGGCTAAGACGTTAAAGGAGCACTTTCTGGTCAGTCGTTCTGATCGGTGGTTTGCGGCAGAAGGTTTTCCTTCTGCCGCTTTTTTTATACGCAATAACTTCTTTTACTTGCTATCTTGATAGTGAGGCCTTAAAGTACGCATCCGCTGCCGGGGACGCCAAGCGTTACCAGCGGTGAATAAGGTGTAAAAGCCTTGGTTTGTCAGGAGGTTAGCACATGTTTTGTCGCTCGCTTCACCCGCTAAATACAGCGGTTGACAACCACCAGGAAATGCGTAGAATACGCCTTCCTCGCTGCGGCAAGCCAGTTCAACGGT
>NZ_PJBT01000034.1:0-18922 GCF_002836035.1 Halomonas sp. MES3-P3E
CACGAAAAACCTTCCAGCAGTAAGCAACATTGACTAGGTTGGTCGCCCATTTTAACGATGTCTTGGTTAGACTTGACGTCTTGTGTTTGTACCGGTAATTCCTGGAGTGCCTGCTTCTCTTCGGCGGTAAGAGTAAAATTACTTTCTAACTTGCGAATCATCAGGTGGGTATGAGAAGGCAGGGCAGTAGGCATGTTTGGCTCCAGATTTGGCAGGAATGAAGCCCTTCGCAACAGTGTCTCTGCTAAATTTCTAATATAAATAATGTTTAGGCATATAACCGAATATTATTGACAATTATAGTTTAAAAATAAATTTGTAAAAAGCTTGTTTAAATTGCTTAAAAAGATAAAAAACTACCCTGCTAACTAGGGCGCTTAGGGAAATGAAACATATAAATTAAACGGCAATATCTTTATGAAAATAAAGGTAATTTTTTATGCTAAATTAAAGCTAGCCTTTTGCAGGCTAGCTTGTTTGATTTTTTAACCTTTTTTATTTTAATTTTTGATAAGGTGTTTGGGCAGGGCAGGGCAGGGCAGGGCAGGGGTGTGATGCGTGGCCAGGCGCCCTGCGTTAACCACCTTTGCGAGCGATTAAAAAGGCAGCACACCGCCGAAGCCAATGCCAAGCACGGCAACGATAACAACAACGATAACGACGATAGTGGTAGTAGATGGCATGTTCTCTTCCTTTGAGTAGTGAGCGTTGCTACATATTAGGCACGATTGCACCATTTTGCACGCTGTCATGCTTATCCGGTTTCCCGTAACGCCTTTCCCAGCCTGGCAAAATAGTCGCTAAACGCGGCATTGATCTGCTCCCGTTGTGCGCTCTGTGGGTAGAGCCCTTTTTCCGCTTCAAGAGAGGCCTTGGTGCCCTTGACCAGAAAGTGATTAGTGATGCCGGCATCCTGCACAAACGCCTCAAAGGCGCGTGCACAGAGTTCTTCGGGCTTGCTGTAATAGAGCTGGCCAAGCTTTTTATCCATCTGTACTGAGCTTTGAAACAGAGCGCTAGGCTGGTCGCCTTCGGGCTGCAGTAGTACGGCTTTGAAACAGCGCATCAGCAGTTGATTCAGAGGGTGGGCGATGGGCGTTGCATCGGCAAGCCAAGCAGTAGAGGCGAACATACCGGCAGGCGTGCCGCGAAAACACTTACTGGCGATATAGTGATCAAAAGCATGAAACCACTCGTGGGCAATGCTGCCGGGCCCTGCGTTTTTGGCCAGCGCAAAACTGCGTTGGCTGGGGTCGTAGTGGGCAGAAACGCCAGGTCGGCCACCACTGCCGTACTGCAGCGCGATGGAGCCGCGTAACGAAATCAGCGCCTCTGGCCCCTGTAGAATCAGCATGAGATCGCACAGGGCATCGTGAAACAGCTCGGCGGCACGATCGCGCTCAGCGCTGGTGACCCAGCGGCCAATCTCAATAGAGCGAAAATCAAACTGACGCCGGATCAAGGCAAAACTGCTGGCTTGCCCCTGGCGGTGGTCAGGGCCGCTGCGGTAAAAATCCCGCGCTTCAATACTCACTGGTCGCTTCACCTGAACGATGACTGAATGACGCCATGATAAAGCGCCACTAACAGATTGACACTACTGGTGATCATTTGCCGCTTGAGCCGGTGACGACGATCTTGGATATCTCCTTGCATTCCACCTCAGAGGCCCCCACTAAGTATCAACAAGGCCTTTTAATAGCCTTATTTTTCACCGCTAGGAGAAAGATATGAGCAAGCGCATTTTGATTGTACTGACATCTCACGATCAGTTGGGCGACACCGGTAATAAAACCGGCTTTTGGCTGGAAGAGTTGGCCGCCCCTTACTATGTCTTCAAAGACGCGGGGGCCGAGGTAACCCTGGCATCGCCTCAAGGTGGCCAGCCGCCGTTGGACCCCAAGAGCGACGCTGAGGATAGCCAAACCGATGAAACGCGCCGCTTCAAGCAAGATGAACAGGCCAATGCTGAGCTTGCAGCGACCCATCGTTTGCGCGATATGAAGGCCGATGACTTTGATGCGGTGTTCTACCCCGGCGGTCACGGTCCGTTATGGGATCTCGTTGATGATAAAGACTCCATTCGTCTGATCGAAACGTTTATTGCGCAAGGCAAGCCGGTCGCTACCGTTTGCCATGCGCCGATTGTATTGGTGAATGCCAAGAACAGCGCAGGCGAGCCGCTCGTCAAAGGCCGCCAAGTAACAGGCTTCACCAATGGCGAAGAAGATGCGGTTGGCCTGACTGACATCGTGCCGCATCTGGTCGAAGATGCGCTGCAACAGTGTGGTGGTATCTACACCAAGGCGGAAGATTTCACCCCTTACGTATGTGAAGATGGCCAGTTGATTACCGGGCAAAACCCGCCTTCTTCAGCGCTAACGGCTAAAACGCTGATGGCGTGGCTGGAGAAATAACCGCTAGGGGGTAAGCAGGCTCAATGATAACGGCGAGGCTATCCTCGCCGTTTCTATTTTGGTCACTGACCATATTCTGACTACCTTTATAAGGTAGCGAGGGGTTGTTTAAAATAGGTAGTTTTCAGCACGCATCAAGGAGGTGGTCAACATGGAGACGGCGCATATTTATCGGATGAAAACGGCAGAGCACCTTTGCCCGTTTGGTATGAAAACGGTCGATTTGTTAAAGCGTAAGGGATATGAGGTTGACGATCACCCGCTAACCTCCCGAGATGAAATAGAAGCGTTCAAGGCTCGGGAAAATGTCGACACCACGCCGCAAACTTATATCGGCAATAAGCGTATTGGTGGTTATGAAGAGGTGCGTAAGTATCTTGGGATGAGCGTGCCGAATGCGAAAGAGACCACATATCGACCGGTGATCGCGATTTTTGTTACCGCCTTGCTGGTCGGGTTGGCGGTTAGTTGGGTCGCCAACGGTACCTTGATGGCCGCGCGGATGCCTGAATACGCAGTGGCGACGGCCATGGTGCTGTTGGGATTACAGAAACTTCAAGATGTAGAGAGCTTCAGCTCTATGTTCCTTAACTACGACCTGCTGGCTCAGCGCTATGTGCCCTATAGTTATGTATATCCTTACGCTGAAACCCTGGCCGGGGTCTTAATGCTGGCAGGCGCGTTGATTTGGCTGGCGGCGCCGTTGGCACTGTTTATCGGTACGGTGGGGGCGGTGTCGGTGTTTAAGGCCGTGTACATCGATAAGCGTGAATTGAAATGCGCGTGTGTGGGCGGTAGCAGCAATGTGCCACTAGGGTTTGTATCGCTAACGGAAAATATCGCAATGATACTGATGGGGCTATGGATGCCGCTTAAAATGTGGTTTTGAGCAGAACTACCAGAGCAGCACCACCAGAACCATTCGCAAGAACCATTCCCAAGAACCAGCCACTAAACGCAAAAGCGCCCTAAACGTGAAGGGCGCTTTTATTTTTACCCAGGCTTTTTAGCGTCTTAATACTGCTAAAAATTATAATTGAGCGACACACCCGTCACGGTCTGCCATTCGCTGCCTAAATCGTCAACGATGGGGCTGTCTGATCTTACCCAGCAACAGTGGACACTGGTTTAAGCGATCATTCGGGCTTCAAAGGCCTCTGGGCTGATCATCCCAATAGCACTGTGCCGCCGTTGTTTGTTGTAGTCCAGTTCGACGTACTCAAACACCTGGCGCCTCATATCGTTTCGCGTTGTAAATTGCTCCCCATGGATCGCTTCAACCTTGAGGCTGTGGAAGAAGCTTTCGGCACAGGCATTATCATAGCAGTTGCCTTTGGCGCTCATGCTGCACGTAAGCTCATGCCGGGTAAGCAGCGATTGGTAACGCGTGGAACAGTACTGACTACCTCGATCCGAATGGACTATCACGCCTTTGGGCATTTTGCGTCTCCATAGCGCCATCTGTAGCGCGTCACAGACAAGATCGGCCGTCATACGCTCACTCATTGCCCAACCGACCACTTTACGAGAGTAAAGATCAATGAGCACTGCCAGGTAAAGCCAGCCTTCGCCCGTCGCCAAGTAGGTAATGTCACCCACCCACTTTTGATTAGGAGCTGAGGCCGTGAAGTTTTGTTCTAGTAGATTCGGTGCGACTGGCAGCGAATGCCGTGAGTTCGTGGTGGCCTTGAACTTACGAGCTGCTTTAGCGCGCAGGCCCTGACGCTGTAAGCTGGCAGCCACCGTCTTACGGTTGATCGGCATCCCATCATCTCGCAGGTCTAGCGTTAGTCTCGGGGCGCCTGAGCGGCCTTTGCGTTGGTGATAAGCCTTGGCCACATGCTGATCGATAATGGCTTGCTGGCTGCGTTTTGGGGACGATGCGCCTTCGCGTTGCCGCCAAGCGTAGTAGCCACTCCGAGCGACCCCGACAACATGGCACATACGCTGAATACTGAACGCCTGACGATGACGGTGGATAAAGGCGTACTTCACTTCAGGCTTTTCGCAAAGTACACCGCGGCCTTTTTTGTGATGGCCAGCTCTTCATTTGCCTCGGCTAGTTGGCGCTTCAAGCGGGCGTTTTCTTCTGCCAACGACCGCTCTCGCTCGGATGTGTCTTGCTGCAGCTGTGCTTTAGATCGCCACTGATAGAGCTGACTCGCGTGTATTCCCAGCTCACGCGCCGCTGCTGCAACGCCAATGCGATCCGCAAGCGCTAAGGCTTCTTGCCGGTAGGCATCTGAGTAACGGGTATATGATTTTTTCTTCATTGATGTTGTCGATCTTGCCATGGTTCACCTCATCGTAACGTATGACGTTCTTGAGGTGTCCACCGTTACTGGGCAGGATCAGTCAGACGCATCGCCGGTCAGGTAGCTGGTGCCAACAAAACCGGTGGCAGACCATTGAGGTGTCAAAGCGTAAGTCAGGCTGGTGCTAACCCCTAAACGCCAGGAGCCGCTATCAGGGTTATAGCTGGCAATGCCGCTACGCAGGCTGTCACGTGTCGAAACCGAGAACATCGACTCCGTCCACTCTTCGTCGGCATAGGCCACATTCGGGGTAAAAGTAAAGAACGTACGCTCATTGAGAGGCAATCGCCAAGCAGCCGATGCTTCCAGCTCTGCGCCATCCACATCGCCCGTTACCGGCGTGCTTCCCGCCAAGCTATATTTCCACTGCCCTTGCTCCAGCGCTAGCCGTAAACCGAGCGTAGCACCGCCATCCACTTTCTCGAATGACGAAATATCACCTTCATTATCGCGGCCAAAGGTATAGCCAATAAAAGGCGATACGGTCCAATCCCCATTGCGAATCGCGTGCCATTCAATGCCGCTGCGTGGGCTGATTGAAAGGGCATCACCATAGTTTAGTTCGATAGAGGGCCAAAGCTGGGTATTGTAATCGTCGCTGCCCAGATAATCGGGCACATACAGGACACCCGCGCCGAGACTACCTTCCCATTACTGGGCCCATGCTTGAGGAGCTATCGCGAGGCTAAGCGCGGCGACTGGCCACCAGTATTTTGAAATCATGATCGCACTCATTTTAAGAAGAATTAAGCAAACGTTCATGATTGTATGTGCTTGCTTGGAAGCTTGGCAAGCCGCTTTATAAAATGGCAAACGAGCGTTTAATAATAATTTATTTTCTATTAACTAACACAGGTTAAATAAACATACTTCTATAAAGCGCATTGTGTGCTCAGCGAAAGGAACTCGCGAAAAGGAAGATTAGACAAGGATTGCTTGAGTAGCACAAGGATGCACAAATAGGATATTTGTGACGTACGGTTATGGAAGACCTAATAAAGCTCAGCCATAAAATGGTTGAGCTTTATTTTTTATTAAAGTTAATAAAATTAAGTCAAGCGTTTGTTTTTTCTCATGGCTGGCTAGGTTAGTAAAATTAATTATATTACAATAATTATAAATAGATTGTTAGATGTGATGGTCGATGTATAACCATAATTAACTGATGATAATGCTTTTTTGACAGTTGTTTGGTGGCGATTAAAGGCCGGTGTCGCTTGAGTCATTAATCAAAAATACCTTAAAATTAGAAAATTATATTATGTTTATTTGACATAATGATGACAAGGTAAGCATGTTCTTAAAGTGCGTGATTCTCGATAAAAAATACCTAGCCTAGTGTGAGAATTATTTTCTCATTAAATAACCTAGGTTAGTTGATTTCGTTGTTTAAAGGTGCATCCTAATCATCAAGCAAAAGGAAGTGCTGACAAGGAAGATTGCGCCAGGATGGCTTAGTATCTCAGGGAAGTGCAAACAGGATGTTTGTGAGGAAGGAAGACGCTGCGATAAAGCCCTAGCCAGGGAATGGCTGGGGCTTTTTTTAAGCTTAAATAAATGACGTATTAGTTACATTCTTATGAATTTTCTCATTTATCGTAAATAGCATGCTAAGGAAAAGGGCAGATGTGTTAGCCATCTACCCCTTCTTTTTTATTAGCCGGCCTGTTAGCAAAATAAGCTATTGATTAATCAGCCTGCCCATTAACATGCATGGTGATAATAGAGCGTGCTTAGTTCATTCAAGGGCACTTCAACTGCTGTTTGGCAGTTAAGGCAACGCACTGTCGCCGTGTTTTTGCCTGTGCCTTCTAAACGAAAGCGATTAAAAAATGGTGACTTGGCTGTCTCTGAATTGCCGCAATGACGACAGATAACATCTAATTCATTGACTTTATTGCTGATTATAATGTCGCGCACGCTGACCTCCTACCATTAGGGTTGATGATGGTTCAGGCGTGGTAACCTCCCTGTTGATCCATATCGTTACCGACACGTTTTAAGTATAAGAGTCAATTCATATATTCTCCATGCGAAATGTATTGCAATCGTGCATTAAATCGACGCAACAAGGCTTTTTTAATATTAAAGCAATATTTTTTTGATTTAATAACCTGGGATAGATAAACACAGCGCTATCACGTCCATTGTGAGCACACACCACAAGGAAGTGGAAACAGGGAAGGCAACGCCAGGAAGGCTAAACGCTCTCAGGGAAGCACAAACAGGATGTTTATGAAGAAAATCAGGGAAGGTTTGATAAAGCCCCGGCCAAGGAATGGCTGGGGCTTCTTTTTATACGCGTGTTTTATTTTTTCGCTTTTTTCTTGGTTTTATTGCTGGCGGCAGGGGCGTTGGTGCTGCTTGCCTTGCTTCCTGCTTTGCTTTCGGCCTTGCTCTCTTTGCCGTCACTCTTTTTGCCTTCATCACCGTCGCTATCCGGCTTGTCGCTGCCCTGGTGAGGAAGCGGGCTGGCTTGGTCAAGGCGTGGGTGGTTATCCAGGAACTCACGCTCTAAATCAGGCAGAGCATCCATGGCTTGCAGGGTATGGGTGAGGGCGTGAATAGCCGCCAGCACATCCTGGGTATGGCCGGTTTCCGAGATCGTGTGCATATTGCGGATAGGGAAGCCGATCGAGGTAGCAGCACTATCGATAGAGGCCAGTACACCCGCCATACCATCGGTACCGGTGTCCACGCCCACGATATCGCGCTGCAGCGGAATATCCTGCGCTTTAGCGGCTGTCGCGATAATCCGATTGAGCTGTTCGCTGGCAATCGAACCCACCGCCATGGTGAAGCCCTTGCCCATTTCCAGCGGCTGCATGCGCTTGTCGCCGATGCCTGGCGCGCCCACGTAGTCGTGGTTAACGTCCACGCCAATCAGCGCATCCGGCTTCATTTCACCAGCCATCACGCGGCTGCCGAAGCGGCCAATTTCCTCATAGCTGGCAATCGCAAACAGCACGCGTACATTTTTCGTACCGCCTGCTTCAGCGATCAAGCGCGCCACTTCGGCGGCCACAAAGCAGCCCAGCCCGTTATCCAGGTAAGCACCGTAAAAGGTATTGGGGCTAAAGCCGGGGCGGATAGGGCGATCAAAAATAATCGAATCGCCCGGGCGTACGCCCAGGTTCAGCACCTGCTGCTTCTTGTTCTCACCGTGAATTTGCAAATCCAGGTAGATCTGCTCTTTCTTGATCCCTTTGCTGCCATCCCGCTGGCCGGGGTCAGAAAAGTGAATGGCGCCCAGTGCCTCTACCGTGCCGCCTTCAATGCAGCGGTAGCTGCCGGGGGCGTCCGGGTCTTCGCTGAACAGCTTCACTTCATGGCCGATCAGCACGGTCGGCAGGAAGGAGTCGGTGTTGATCCAGATTTTGCCGTCTTCGCCAATCGAGCGCACCTGCATACGGATTTTATCCGCATGGCCGATCAGCATGACCTTGAACATGTCGTCACGGCCGGGGTGGGTGTCCAGCACCACGCCCGCGTTGCCCTTGAACTGATGAAGGTGCCAACCTTTAGGCGCAAAGCTCTCAAAATGCGGCTTGAGCACGCCGTAAGTCATCGCCGCTTCAAGGCCTACCGGGCTTGGGGCGGCAAGAATATCGCGCATCAGTTTGAACTGCGCGTCGGGCATTGGCTGTGTCCAGGGTTTGGAAGTATCGCTCATGGATATCGCTCACTTAGTCAGGTGGATGTTCGTCATCTCTAGTCTGCCAGATTCTCGGCGCGGTTGTAGATAAAGGCGAAGAGAAAGCCGAGCGGAAATCGCGTATTCATGAAAAGACCTTATGCGTGATCACGAATCAGTTGGCACAAGGCGCTGGCGGCGGCGGAAGGGGGGTGGCGTCGGCTCAATATCATGCCCAGCTCGCGACGGATCGTCGGTTCGACCAGCGGGCGGTGTTCGATGCCATCGGTGGCAATCTGGCGAAAGCTGAGCGAGGGCAGCACGCTAATACCCAAGCCCGCTGCCACCATGCGGCCAACCGTGGCGATCTGGCGTGCATCGCACAAAATATCCAGCCGCTCCCCCACGCTCTGCATGATGCGGTCAATATCTTGGCGTGAACTGGAAAGCCGATTGATACCAATAAACGGATAGGCAGCCAACTGGCTCCACGCCACGGCCGACTGCGCCAGCAGCGGGTGCCCACACGGGCAAACCGCCACATAGCTATCTTCAAGCACGGGTTCAAAGGTGAGATCGTCCGCGTCGCTCGGCGGCACGGAAAGCCCCAAATCAGCGCGACCTTCACGCACCATTTGATTGATCTGCTCGGCCAGCACATCGTGCAGGCTTAAATTAATCCTCGGGTAGGCTTCATGAAAAAGCTTAATCACCCGGGGGAATAACCCAGCCGCCAGCGTCGGCAGCGCCGCCACGGTCACCTTGCCGCGCTGTTTGGAAAACTGGTCGTTGAGATCCTCAAAGGCTTCATTCCAGTCATTCAATAGCCGCACGGCAACCGGTAGGAAAGCGTCGCCTTCCGGGGTCAAGGCAAGCTGACGTGATGTGCGGGCAAATAGCGCACCGCCGACGTTCTCTTCCAGCTTACGTAGCGCAATCGAAATCGCCGGTTGGGAAAGATGGACGCGCTCGCTGGCCTCCGCAAGGCTGCGCGAGTGGGCAACGGCAACAAAAACGCGCAACTGCTGGATGCTTGGATTCATTTAGAAAGTAAAACATAAATTAAAAACTATTCAATATACAAAATGAAACCAGCCCACCATGCTTGGCTTATCGCGATTCGTGCGTCGCGGTCATGTTTTACAACAACCCGTTTTACAATAACCGTATTTACAACAACCCGTTCTACAATAACAAAGGCTCGTACAGCGAGCTTCGGAGAGACAATGAAAACGCTACTTACCGCTATGGTGGCAAGCGCCGCGGTGCTGGCTGCTGCCACTTCCCATGCCGATGAGCGCCTGCTGATTGGTTCTACCTCGAGCTCCTCCAGCCACTACAGCTATTTTGTCGCGGTTAACCAGATCATCAACAACCAGGTCGAAGGTGTGAGTTCTTCTGTCGCTGAAACCGGCGCTACGGTTGATAACCTGCGTCGTTTGGGGCGCGACCAGATTGATATGGGGCTGGTGACGACCAATACTGGCTACCACGCCTACGCCGGTGAGGAAGATTTTGAAGGCCGCCCGGTCGATAACCGTCTGCTGTGGGTCTACACCGTGGCACCCCAAAACGCAGTGATGCGCCAGGATGCTAACGTCGCCACCTTCGCTGATTTGGATGGGGTGCGTTTCAACCCCGGTATCACCGGGTCAGCCACTGAGAAAACCACCGAAGCGGTGATGCGTACCCTCGGTATCGAGCCTGACTACGTGCGCGGCTCAACGACCGATATGGTCGACGCCATGAAGGATGGCCGGGTGATGGGCTCGGTGAAATCAGGGGTCGGCGAGCGTTTGGATGGCTCCTCTATGGATATCGCAACGTTCACTCCCATCAGCGTGCTCTCTCTTGATGACGCGCAGGCCGATACGCTGCGCAGCGAAATGCCCGATGTGGCGATTGTCGATGTGCCCGAAGGCGCTGCAGACGGTATCCCCGCTTATACCACCTGGGCGTTTGGGGTTGCCGTACATGCGCACCCGGATATGGATGAAGAGACCGCCTATCAAATCGTCAAAGCCGTGATGGAAAACCCCGAACCGCAGGTCAACGCCTTTGCCGCGATGAAAGATGCCGATATGGCGAAGATGACCCTGGAGGTTGGCACCGTGCCGCTGCATGCCGGTGCGGCGCGCTATTTCGAAGAGCAGGGGTACGACATCCCCGATGCCTTGCAGCCTGTCCAGTAAGGCCATTCGGAGAAGATGATCATGCGTGAGACAGTCACCAAAGGCTTGGCGCTGCTGCTGGGCGGTCTAATCCTTTATACCTCCGCCACTGGGCCGTTCGAGAGCTTGATTCAGCGGAGTATCTTTCTCGCGCTGGTCATCCTGCTGGGGCTTGCAGTCTACCCATTAGGGGAGGGCAAGCGCTGGCGCCCGCTGGGCATCGCTATCGATGTCATACTGGCAGTCGGTGTGGTAGGCGCCTGCGGCTATGTGGCGCTTAACCACGAACAAATTCTGGTCGAACTCCCCTGGGCAACGCCCCGCGATATGCTGCTGACCGGCGTACTGCTGGTGGCGATTCTGGAGCTTTCGCGCCGCGCCATTGGGGCTATTTTCCCCCTGCTGGTGTTAGCGGGGTTAGCCTACGCGTGGTTCGGTGCCGCCATCCCCGGGCCGCTCGGCCATCGGGGTTTTGATCTCTACTACATGACCGAAACCATTTACCTGGGTGATCTTGGCGTGTGGGGCATGCTGGTCGGCGTTGCCGCCACGACCATTGCCGCTTTCGTGCTATTCGGCTGTTTGTTGCTGCACACTGGGGGCGGCAATACCTTCATGGATTTGGCGCTGCGTATCAGCGGCCGTTCGCCGGGCGGTGCGGCCAAAGTGGCCACGGTCGCGTCCGGGCTGTTTGGCATGGTCAGCGGTAGCGCGGTGGCCAATGTCGCCACCACCGGCAATTTCACCATTCCCATGATGAAGCGCTTGAACTACCCACGTCCGTTCGCGGCGGGGGTAGAAGCGGTCGCCTCCACCGGCGGTCAAATCGCACCGCCGATCCTGGGCGCGGCGGCCTTTATCATGGCGGAAATTCTGGGTGAAAGTTACCTGCGTATCGCCTTGGCGGCCTTGCTGCCCGCCATCCTTTTCTACCTGGGCGTATTTGTCACTATCCACTTGGTGGCCAAACGCCGTCAGCTACAGGTGGTGCCCGATGATGAGCTGCCCAGCTGGGCAGATGTGATACGCCCTGAACGGATCATTCCTATTCTGGCAGCGTTGGGCGGGCTGTTTTACGGCGTGCTGAGCGGCCGTTCGATTCAGATGTCCGCTTTTTACGGCATCCTGATGACCGTGCTGACCTTTGTGCCTTTTGCACTGCTGTCCAAAATGCCCCTGCGCGAGATTCTCGGCAAACTGGTGGCAGGCTTGGTCGATGCAGGCAAAGGCATGGTGATTATCGGCGTGCTGTTGGCCGGGGCGCAGATTCTGGTGGCGATGATTGGCATGACCGGCATCGGCGTAACGCTGGCCAGCTTGATTGTCACGGTCGGTGGCGAATCGCTCTTCCTAGTAGCCTTTATCGTTGGCGGTGTGTGTCTGATTTTAGGCATGGGCATACCCACTACCGCGGCCTATGTGTTGGTGGCATCGGTGCTGGCGCCAGCGCTCACCACCATCGGTGTCGAGCCGCTGATTGCCCACTTGTTCGTTTTCTACTTTGCGACACTCTCAGTCATTACGCCGCCTGTCTGCATTGCGGTATTCGTGGCCTCAGGCATTGCCGATACCAACTGGCTGCCTGCCGCCGTCGAATCGGTGCGTTTGGCAGCGGCGATCTATGTCATTCCTTTCCTGCTGCTGATCTACCCAGCCCTGGCGGGGTTTGGGACTCCCCTGGAGATCGTCTTGGCCAGTTGTCAGGGGGTCGTGTTCGTGATGGCCTTCGCCGCGCTGATGTCTCGGGTAGCCATGACGGGTAAGCGCGTGATTGATGTGGTGGCGCTGATCGCGGTGATTGGGCTGGCGCTGACGCCAGGCTGGCTGACCACGCTGGCAGCGCTCGCCCTGATCATTGGGCTATTTATACGCCGCCGCTCGCTGCTGGATGACGAGCCGGTAGCTGCCGCCAGCGACCACCACTCCCTTCAAGCCAAGGAGACACATTTATGAGTTTTTTACTGGGCAGCGGGGCAGGCTTTTCCGGTGACCGTACCGATGCGGCCGTGGCGGTGGTAGCAGAGTTGATCAAGCGACAACAACCCTCTGCCTTGGTATTTGAAACCCTGGGTGAGCGGACATTGGCGGCCGCCCACCGGGCGATGCGTGAAGACCCCGAAAGCGGGTTTGAACCGCTGCTGGACGAGCTGCTGGCGCCAGTGCTTCGCGATTGCCTGGATAACGGCATTAAAATTTTAGGCAACTTCGGTGCAGCGAACCCTGGCGGCGCGTGCCAGGTTATTGCGGAGCTGGCCGCACAGCTGGGCCGTGCCGATGTGCGCATTGTCCAGGTGCATGGCGATGATATCCGCCAGCAACTGCATGGCCTGGACTTGCAGCGTTGGGAGGCCGAACGGCTGGATATGCCGGACGATGACGCCTTGATTTCCGCCAATGTCTACCTGGGTGCCAAGGCACTGGCCGAAGCGTTAGCCATGCAGGCAGACGTGGTAGTCACCGGGCGGGTCGCCGACCCGGCGCTGTTTTTAGCCCCGCTGATGCACCATTTCGATTGGCGTTGGGATGATTGGGACCGCCTGGCTTGCGGTATGATGGCCGGGCACCTGGCCGAGTGTGGTGCCCAGGTAAGTGGCGGCTACTTTGCCGACCCAGGCTTTAAAGACGTGCCTGGCCTTGCCACGGTGGGCTACCCGATTATTGAAGTAGAGCAGGATGGCAGCCTGATCATCACCAAGCCCGCCAATACCGGCGGCTGCGTTACCGAGCAAACGGTGAAAGAGCAGCTGCTCTATGAAGTCCATGATCCAGCCAATTACCTGACCCCGGATGTCACGGTGGATCTTACCCACGCCGAAGTACGCCAGCTTTCACCCAACCGTGTGGCGGTCACTGGAATCCGCGGCAAGCCCGCCCCCGAACGGCTAAAGACTACTGTTTGCTACGAAGGAGGGTGGCAGGGCGAAGCAGAAATTTCCTATGCCGGGCCCAATGCGCTAGCAAGAGCCCAGCTTGCAGCGCAAGTGCTGCGTGAGCGGTTGGTATTTCGCGCCCCGGCTGAGCTGCGAACCCGGTTGGATATCATTGGCCTGGCCAGCGTATTCGATAGCGATAGCGGCGAGCTTCAGCGTAGCGCTTCAACGTCTGTCAGCGGCGATTACCGGCTGCGGTTGGCAGCGGAGCACAGCGAGCGGCGCTGGGTAGCCCGCGCCACCCAAGAGCTGTTGGCACTTTACTGTGCCGGGCCTGCCGGGGGCGGCGGGGTGCGACGTCAGTTTCAACGGCGGGTATTTACCGCCTCATATCTGGTCAAGCGTAGCGACATTCATGCCCATGCCACGCTATTTGAGTCGCCGACCCAGGAAGCCCACAGGAGCGAACGCTATGCTGCAAGCTGAACCCACACAAACGTCAATGCGTGCGCCCGCCTCGATCTCTCTTCACCAGCTGGCGCACGCCCGTGCGGGGGATAAAGGCGAACGCCTCAACGTGGCGCTGTTTGCCTATGAGGCGGATCACTACGCCACCTTGCTGGAACAGGTCACCGAAGAACGAGTGCTGGCGCTATTCTCCCATCGCGGCGCTAGTCGGGTGCGGCGCTACCCTCTACCTAACTTGGCAGGCATGAACTTCGTGATCGATGATGTACTTCAAGGCGGCGTTAACGGGGCACTCAATCTGGATGGCCATGGCAAAACGCTATCGTTTTTGTTGTTAAGCCTGGAGGTTCACCTTTAGCCAGTTTTTAACCACGCACTCGACCTAGGTGGTCATGACGCGCTACTCAAAACGCCCTACTATGCATGGACTTGCATGCGAGCTAATCAATATAGTGTTCGCTAATATAATAAAAGTGGTGTTTAAGGAGCAGCCCGATGACCGCAGCAACGCTAGGTTCCCAGCGCTTTAGAGTGCTATTGGCGGGCGTATTCAGCCAGATATTGTGTGTGGGTATCGCCCGCTTTGCCTATACGCCGTTGCTGCCGGTGATGCAGCAGCAAACCTGGATGGGCGACGCCGATGGCGGCTGGCTGGCGGCGCTCAACTACGCGGGCTATATGCTGGGGGCGTTGTTGGCCGCCACTATCCGCAGTCTCTATATCAAAGACCTCCTATTCCGCTGTGGGTTAATCCTGGCAGTACTTACCACTGCGGGCATGGCGCTCACCGAGCACTTCTGGGTATGGGCGGGGCTGCGTTTTCTGGCGGGCCTTTCCAGCAGTGGCTCAATGTTGCTAGCGTCCGGGTTGATTCTTCACTGGCTAATGCAACATCGCCAGCGCGGCGAGCTGGGCATTCACTTTGCTGGTTTGGGCATTGGTATGGTGGTGGTCTCCGTTGCGGTTGAAATGATGCTGCAGCTTTCATTTAGCTGGCAGACCCAGTGGTGGGGCTTTAGCCTGCTGGGGGCCGCGTTGTTGGTACCTGCCTGGTACTGGCTGCCGCGCCCGGAAAAGCAAGGGGGCGCGGCGCACACGGCGAACAGCCAACCCGCGATGCCGCCCACACGCACCTTTATGCGCTGGATGCTGGCTGCCTATTTTTGCGCCGGTTACGGCTACGTGATCAGCGCTACCTTTCTCGTCGCGATTGTCGAGCGTGAGCCGCTGCTGGCGGGAATGGGCAACTGGACCTTCGCCCTGGCCGGTTTAGCCGCGGCCCCGGCGGTGATGCTGTGGGATCTAGTCGCCCGCCGCGTCGGCTACCTGGGGGCGCTGATTATCGCCATGTGCATTCAGGTAGTGGGCATCGTACTGCCTGCGATTACCGCGAACGCGGCGGCGGTGTTGCTCAGCGCCGTGCTCTACGGCGGTACCTTCCTCGGCTGCGTCAGTCTGGTGCTAACCATGGCGGGGCGGCTTTATCCTTCAAGCCCCGCGCGGTTAATGGGGCAGATGACCCTGGCCTACGGCGTTGCCCAGATATGCGCCCCGGCCTTGACCGGCATGCTGGCCGAGGCCTCTGGCAATTACAGCCTAGGGCTTTGGTTGGCAGGCGGCTTCGTGGCCCTGGGCGCCGTGCTACTGGCCTGTTTGCGCCGGGTGGATCAAACCGCCCAGCGCCTGGATGCCGCAGCCAAGGCCGCCGTATACGCCTAGATGCTGTTGGGCATTGCCCGTGAAATCCTATAGGATGAGCGCCTTTTTCTGACAGGGTAACTGGGCAAATGACCTCTTCTGGGCAACCTCGCACCCAGTGGCTAGGCCGCTGGGGGTTTATGTTGGCAGCAACCGGCTCGGCGGTTGGGCTGGGCAATATCTGGAAATTCCCCTATATCACTGGGGAGTTCGGCGGCGGTGCCTTCGTGCTGGTGTACCTGGCCTGTATTTTTGCCGTGGGTGTGCCGGTCATGATGACCGAGATCGCTTTTGGACGGCGCGGCCAGGGCAGCCCGGTGGATGCCATTCGCCGCGTGGTCAATGAATCAGGCCGCTCGTCGGTGTGGTCGCTGATTGGCTGGATGGCCATGCTCTGCGGCTTTATGGTGCTGTCATTTTACGTCGTCGTGGCAGGTTGGTCGTTCTCGTATCTGTGGAAGATGTTGACCGGAGGCCTGTCCGGCAGCAGCGTTAACGATATGGCCGCTGTCTTTGGGGCCAACAACGCTAATCCGCTGAATCTCGGTTTTTGGAGTACCTTAGTGACGCTGCTCACCATGCTGATTGTGGGCAAGGGCGTACAGAAGGGGATCGAGAAGAGTGTCAGTTGGATGATGCCCGGCTTGGTCATCATGCTGGTGATCCTGATTGGCTTTGGCATGTTTTCCGGCGGCTTTGGCGCGGCGGTGAACTTCCTGTTCTCGTTCAATGCGGGCAGCCTCTCCAGCGAAGGGCTGCTGGCAGCGCTGGGGCATGCCTTCTTTACCCTCTCGCTGGCCTCCGGGGCGATCCTTACCTACGGCAGCTATTTACCCAAAGGTGCCTCGATTGGCCGCACCACGGTCAGTGTTGCCGTGGCGGATACGGTCGTCGCGCTGATGGCGGGGCTGGCGATCTTTCCGGTAATCTTCGCCAACGGCATGGACCCCGGTGAAGGCCCTGGGCTTATTTTCATGAGCCTGCCCCTGGCCTTCCAGGCGATGCCGCTGGGGACGCTATTTGGCATTTTGTTCTTCCTGATGCTCTCCATGGCCGCGTTGACCTCTGCCATTTCCATGGTCGAGGCGACGGTTTCCTGGCTGTGCGATAACAAAGGCATTTCGCGCCCGGCAGCTGCTTGGGGCACGGGTATTGTGCTGTGGTTGAGCAGCACCCTGGCGATGCTGTCATTCAATCTGGGCGCGGATTGGACGCTGGCAGGCAAGACCTTTTTCGACTGGCTGGATTACCTGACCTCACGCTGGATGATGCCGCTGGGCGGCCTGGGCATGGTGCTGCTGGCGGGCTTTATATTGAAAAGCGACACCTTCCGCGATGAACTCGGGCTGTCGCCGCTGCCTTATGCACTATGGCTGGCCATGGTGCGCTACGTTAGCCCGCTCGGCATTGTGGTGATTTTTGTCGATGCGCTGGGTGTTTATCAGGTCTCGTTTGCAGCGCACTGGCCCTGGCTGCTGGCGATACTGGTGGTCATGGCGGTGCTTGGGGAAACCCTAAGCCCGCGGCTGCGTCACGCGCTTCGCGCTGGCTAGCGTTTGCTGCTTGCGCTGTTGCTCCTTCGCCTCGGCCGCTGCCACTGCGCCGGGGTGAGTGCCCACTTTCATCAGCTCATCCCAACGCGTGGTAAAGCGGTTGGAACGGTGAGCACAGCGTAGCTGCCAGGCAGCAGGCGCGTCGGTCATGCCAAAGCTGATGGTGCCTTGCCCCATGCGCTGATTGATCTGATCGACTGTGGCCATCAAGAAGGGGTGACGCTCACGGGCCGGGGGATGCAGCAGTGAAAGCTGATGCTGCTCGGCGTCCACCAAGTCGAGCAGCATCACGCCCGCTTTCATAAAACGAAAGCGAGGACGGTGAATCTGCTCAAGCCCCTGGCGTACGGCATCAAGAATCACACGTGTATCGTCGCTGGGCGAGGGTAGGGGGATCAGCGCTTGAGGAAAATATTGTGGCTGGTCACGGCGGTGGCGATTGGTATTGATAAACACCATCACCGCACGGGCCATGCTGTGCTGTTCGCGAAGTTTCTCAGCGCTACGCTGGGCGTGGTGGCGCAACGCGTTGTGCACCTCGGCAAACACGCCGGTCGGTTGGCCGAACGAGCGCGAGGTCATAATGCGCTGGCGCGGCTGGTCCAACGCGTTCATTTCCAGGCAAGAAGTGCCGCGCAGTTCAAGCGCTGTGCGAGCCAGCACCACCGAAAAGCGCTTGCGCAGCAGTTTTTCATCGCTTTCGCGTAAATCCCAGGCGGTATTGACACCGCCAATCGCCAAGCGCTCGGCCAACCGACGACCGACTCCCCACACACTGCCTACCGGGGTGCGCTTTAGCAGCGCCTCGGTGGTGTGATCCTGCCCGCTTAATAAGCAAACGCCTTCGTAGTGAGGGTCTTGTTTTGCAAGGTGATTAGCCAGCTTGGCGAGTGTATGGGTAGGGGCAAGCCCCACGCACACCGGCAACCCTAAATGACGACGAATACGCTGTCGCAGCTTTCGTCCCAGTGCTTCACACTGCTCGGTGGTGAAACCTTCTAAATAGACGAACATCTCATCAATGGAGTAGGGCGCAATCTCTGGGCAGGCATCGCGGAGCAGTTGGGCCAGCCGCGCCGACATATCGCCATAAAGCTCGTAGTTGGAAGAGAGCAGATGGATCTCGCCACGCTGGCGCAGTCCTTCGAGTTTGAAGGCGGGCGTACCCATGGGAATATCCAGCGCCTTCAACTCGGCGGAACGCGCGATCACACAACCGTCATTGTTGGACATCACGCCAACGGGCCTACCTTCCAGCTTAGGCTGAAATACCCGCTCGCAGCTGACATAGAAGTTATTGGCGTCGACCAGGCCAATCATCATCGCACGTACTCATGGATGACAGCGCGCACCACGCCCCATAGCTGACAGTCGCTGCCTTCAAGAGGCAAGGGCGGGTAGTGGGGATGAGTGGAGCAGAGGTGGGGCGTTCCCTGGTAAAGCGCGTAGCGTTTGATCAACGCTTCGCCCTCCAGCATAGCGACCAGAATGTGGCCCAAGCGAGGCTCGATACCGCGGTCAACGATAAGCAGGTCACCCTCAAAGATTCCCCACCCCTCCATGCTGTTACCGGTAGCGGTGACATAAAACGTCTGGGTAGGATTTTTAACCAGCCGGGTATTAAGATCCAGCGTGCACGGCTCGTA
This sequence comes from Halomonas sp. MES3-P3E, assembly GCF_002836035.1. Classification (NCBI taxonomy): domain Bacteria; kingdom Pseudomonadati; phylum Pseudomonadota; class Gammaproteobacteria; order Oceanospirillales; family Halomonadaceae; genus Halomonas; species Halomonas sp. MES3-P3E. The sequence goes on from NZ_PJBT01000034.1 coordinate 18,773, forward strand.
ATCCTGCGCAGGCGAAGGGAAACCACTAAAGCCAGCGCGGCCCAAAAAGGTTAAATACGGCAGCGGCTGGGCGCTTAACGGCAAGGCGGGGGTAAAATGAGAAGACTGGCCCGGCATTGTCGGCATCCTGACTCTTAAAATGTTGTATGA
>NZ_PJBT01000035.1:0-18646 GCF_002836035.1 Halomonas sp. MES3-P3E
TATGGATTGACATGTCATATTCACCATATTTGTTTTTTAGTTAGCTATTGTCTTGGTGATGACTTTTACAAATTAGCATTATTATAGTAGCGCTAACCCCCCTTTACCCTCGGAAATACCTATTGATGAGTTGATTAGCCATCATTTAACGCCTATTTGCAAAACTATTCATTTTTATTTTTGTTATGTAGGGTGGTTTTTTGATAGCTTTTTGCTATAAGAGGCGTTGTGAAGTATGCCGTTCGGCTGAGCAGGACGAATCAGGTAAACTGCGCCTTTTCTCGCAAAAGCGATGCCCACGGTATGCACCCAAACGATGTACCAAAAAGCTATGACTTAACAGAGGCTGGCGATCGCTATTTCGATGGCTTGGTCGATAAGTTCTCTCGTTCACTCTATCAGGCACCCCGTGGCGAGTTGCGCTTAGCGATGCTTGACTATTTATTGCCGCAAATGTTGCTTTTAAACGAGCAGAATGTCCTTGACGTGGGCGGTGGTCTGGGCCAACAAACGGCGTGGTTTGCCAAGCGTGGGCATAAGGTAACCATGGCGGAGCCTTCGAAAGACATGCTCAGTTATGCCCAACAGTGGCATCACGATGACCCGACGCTACCTCACTACTCCATTACTTACCGACAAGCGTCCTTGCAGGACCTGCCCCCGCAGTCCCCGGGGCCATGGTCGCTGATTACTTGCCACGCAGTGTTGGAGTGGCTGGGTGACCCGCAAGCAGCCCTGGCTAACTTAAGTGATCTGCTGGCGCCTGGTGGCCAGCTTAGCTTGATGGTGTTTAATCGCGATGCCCTGCGTTTCTCTAATGTGGTTAAAGGCAATCTTGAGAAGGCGTTGAGTGACCGATTGGAGGGGAAGGGAAAACGGCAACGTTTAACGCCCATTTCGCCGGTAACGCACGGCGACATTGCCCAGTGGAGCGCAGCAAACGGACTGAAAATAGATGCCGTAGCTGGCATCCGAGTGTTTCAAGATTACTTACGCCATCCCCCCGCAACGCCTGCAGAAAAAGAAACGCTACTGGCGCTGGAAAAACAGTACTGTCGCCAAGACCCGCATTGGCGATTGGGTCGTTACCTACTGTACACATTAACGAAACCGGAGAATCCTGAATGAGTGCCCAAGCCCCTGCGTGTCAGTTATTAGAGCGCCAAAGAGATAAGTACACAGCGCTGTGGGTCGTAGGCCCGCCTGTGGATAGCTGGCTTATTGACCAGTCAGCGGGAGTGTTGAGCGGTGATTTTTCGGTGCTAAATGAATGGAAGGCAAAGGGCAAGCAAGCCCGGACACCTTTTGACTTGGCCGCGGGTGAGCCATTAGGAAAAGAAGTGGTGCTGTTTTGGCCAAAAGCCCATCAGTTAGGTATCTGGTGGCTGCAGTGGTTATGTGAACAGCTACCTAGCGGCACGCCGTTAGAGATTGTTGGCGAGCATCAAGGGGGGATCAAGCGCGTTCCCAAGATGCTGGATGAGCTGGGAATGACGTGGGACAAGCGCGATAACGCGCGTCGCTGTTCACTCTTTGCCACCCATACTATTGCGTTAGATTCAGCTAGTGATAGCGCTTGGCAAAACATTGAAGCGCTGGGGTTAACGCTGGCCAGCCATCCCGGTGTCTTTGGCCATGGCAAAGTCGATGAAGGTACGCTGCTAATGTTGGAAAGCATTGAGGATAGCTTGCCGAAAAAACCGCTCAAAGTACTGGATATGGGCTGTGGCGACGGTATTGTCAGCGCTTGGTTGGCCCAGCGTGGCCACCTTGTGACCGCCGTGGATATTAGTGCCTTTGCGATAGAAGCCTGTAAGCGCACGTTAGCCGCGAATGGGCTCGAAGGGCGAGTACTCTGTAGCGATGTCTTTAGCGCGCTTGAGGATGAGCAGTTTGACTGGATTATCAGCAATCCCCCCTTCCATAAAGAGCGCGATATCAGCTATGGCCCAAGCCAGCGCTTGATTAGCCAAGCGCCTGAACATTTAAGCCCTGGTGGACGCCTAGTCATTGTGGCGAACGGTTTTTTGCCTTATCCCGATCATTTGCAACGTGCCTTTCAGGACTTTCATACCCTGGCGGACAATCGCCGTTTTAAGGTGTACGGCGCGATTAAACCAAGCCGTTAATCACGCAAAATATGAAGCGTGGTTTACTCAGCGAAGAAAACATTCAATACATGGTCAAGATGGACTTCCATGGCGTGGCGGGCGGCAGTTGGATCACGCGCTTCAATCGCCTTTACGATCCTCTCATGATCCTCCTGAGAGCGTTTTGGCATGTCCGTTTCCATAAATAGTTCTTGCAGGCGGCGGAACATGGCACCGTACTGATGACCAAGCAGGTGCTTGATGACGAGCGCGTAGGCTGCGTTCCCTGAGGCCTCGGCGATGCGAATATGCAGTAAACGGTCGCCTGCGCAGTTGCGCCCGCCATCAGCGTTATCAGTTACATTTCGCTCAAAGGCGAGGCGGATCGCCTTTAGATCCTCTTCGCTGGCACTCAGGGCCGCTAGCGCCGCAATCTCTGGCTCTAGATAGCGGCGTGTCTGGAGCAGTGAAAAGGGCGGGATTTCTTCGTCCAGGTTAAGCTCAATTTCGCTCTCAAATTCAGGGTCTAGTGCCCAAGCCTCGGTGCGTGCCGCTGCGCGCATGACGGGCTCCATCGTCGCTGAGCTAGACTCAAGCACCACCACGCCGTGACCCACTTTGACGGCAACTTGCCCAATGACTTCTAGCGCAATCAAGGCCTCCCTGACGGAAGCGCGGCTGACGCCCAGGGAGTTTGCTAGCTCCCGTTCGGGAGGCAGTAGTGTGCCTGGTGGAAACTCGCCCGCGTGAATCAGCTGCTGCAGTTGATCCGCAATCTGGCGATAGAGCCGCTGGGAGCGGATGGTTTGAATTGGCATGCGAGATGTTTCCTGCCCGTTTCAACAAGTGGTTAATAAGCGTTAAACGCGACTAAAGTTGACCCTTTAAAAGTACTATTGAGCTATTTGCTGCCTTGCCAGTATCAAAGCCTCTCTAGCATACTCGTTTTATTGGTCAGGCCATTAGGCGTTTGGTTGTCTTGACCTATTCTATGATCCCACGATTGTTGTGGCCATGCGATAGCGACGAAGAGGTTATCCAGCCTATGAGACTCAAGAACAAAACGGCGCTTATCACTGCTGCTGCCAATGGCATCGGGCGCGCCAGTGCAGAACGCTTTGTAGCTGAAGGGGCGCGCGTATTCGCAACGGACATTGATATTGCCATGCTGGAGGGGGTTGCAGGCGTTGAAGCGTATTGTCTGGATGTCACGGATAGCAAAGCGATCCATGAATTAGCCAGTTCGCTGCCTAATGTGGATATTCTCTTCAACTGTGCTGGCATGGTGGCAGGAGGCACCGTACTTGAATGTGATGAGGCCACCTGGCAACGGTCGATGGATCTGAACGTTACTTCCATGTTTCATACCTTGCAGGCTTTTTTACCTGGCATGTTGGCAAACGGGGGTGGCAGTATTATCAACATGGCTTCTCTGGCATCCAGCGTTAAAGGCGTGGCGAATCGCTGCGCTTATGGCACGTCCAAAGCAGCCGTCATCGGCCTCACCAAATCAGTCGCCGCCGATTTCATGACCCAAGGCATTCGCTGCAATGCCATCTGCCCTGGTACCGTCGACTCACCCTCGTTGAATCAGCGTATTGCTGAGCAGGCTCGTAAAGAGGGGCGCAGCGATGCTGATGTTCTTGCCTCCTTTATTGCGCGTCAGCCAATGGGTAGGCTAGGACGGGTGGAAGAAGTTGCAGCGCTAGCCACTTTCCTGGCCAGTGATGAAGCAGCGTTTATTACAGGCACCACACAACTGATTGATGGCGGCTGGGCAAGCTGATCATTTAATAAGGTATAACACTATGAAACTTTTACGTTTTGGAGCGTCTGGTCAGGAAAAGCCAGGCATTCTTGATAGCCAGGGAAAGGTGCGTGATCTTTCTGCCGTTATTGACGACATTGCCGGTGACCAGTTGAGTGATGAAGCGCTGCAGAAATTGGGTGGTATGGATCTTTCTTCACTGCCTGAAGTGGCGGCGGATGTGCGTCTGGGGCCCTGCGTTGGCCGGGTGGGCAAGTTTATCTGTATTGGCCTCAACTACTCCGATCATGCGGCGGAAACCGGCGCCGAGGTGCCGCCAGAGCCCGTGATTTTTAACAAATGGACCAGCGCCATCTGTGGCCCCAATGACGATGTGGAAATTCCACGTGGCTCAAAGAAGACCGATTGGGAGGTTGAGCTTGGCGTGATTATCGGCAAAGGCGGTCGTTATATCGATGAAGCCGATGCTATGTCCCATGTGGCCGGCTACTGTGTGGTCAACGACGTGTCTGAGCGTGAGTTCCAGCTGGAGCGGAGTGGTACCTGGGACAAGGGCAAGGGTTGCGATACGTTTGGCCCCTTGGGCCCCTGGCTGGTCACGCGCGATGAGGTGGCTGACCCCCATCAATTGAGCATGTGGCTGGAAGTGGACGGCAAGCGTTACCAGGATGGCAGTACGCGCACCATGGTGTATCAAGTGCCTTTTCTGATCAGTTACTTGAGTCGTTTCATGAGCCTGCAGCCCGGTGATGTAATTTCGACCGGTACACCGCCCGGCGTAGGGATGGGGCAGAAACCCCCGGTTTACCTACGTGATGGGCAGCAAATGCGCTTAGGTATCGAAGGCTTGGGTGAGCAGCAGCAGCGCGTAGTACAAGCCTGAACGCGACGAGGCGGTGGTATGCGCACCAAAAGCCACGATCGCTAATATTCACCGCTTCCTCAAACTTGCCACAATCAGCCGCCCACGAATTGACCTTTAAGGTCTATGATGCAAATAAGTAGTCGTTAATTTAACGGCAGTTTGTAGGAGTGGCTGAAATGGCGGGCAGTATTCGAAATACGGCGGTACTGGCAAGTGCCGTTTTGCTTGGTGGGTTGTTAGCGATAGGGCTGGTTGTCGGCGGTAGCTATATCAAAGGGGCTGCCGAAGTGTGGCAGCAGTCGTCCCGCAGCGTGACGGTGCGCGGCTTGTCAGAGCGGGAAGTGCCAGCAGATTTAGTGCTTTGGCCGTTCAACTACAGTGTCAGCGCCAACACCTTGAGTGACCTGGAGCAGCAGCTATCCGATGACGAGCAGTCGATTCGCGCTTTCCTTCAGGCCCAGGGATTTGCGCCGGAGCATGTCAGTTCCACTCCGCCGCGAATTACCGATCAGTTTAGCAATCAATATAGCGGCCAGCGCCCAGACGAGCGTTACCGGGCTGAAGCAACGCTATTACTGCGCTCACCTGATGTCGAGGGCGTGATTAAGGCGATCCCTAGCGCTACTTCGCTGGTGCGTGAAGGCGTGCTGCTTTCACCCAGCTATGAATACCGCACGGAATTCCTGTTTACCGGCCTGGATGCGATCAAACCCGAAATGATTGCAGCGGCAACGGCGGATGCGCGCAACGCCGCACAGCAGTTTGCTGAAGATTCCGGTAGCCAAGTGGGGCAGATTCGTCAGGCCACTCAAGGCTACTTTTCCATTGAAGACCTGGATAGCTATACGCCACAAACCAAACGCGTCCGCGTCGTCACCACGGTGGACTATTCTTTACAGGACTATTCTTTGCAGGACTAGGCTTAATAGGAAGGCGCCAAGGGAAGGGCGGTCAGCCTGTGTAGTCTAGGGCGGTGATGGTATAAAACATCTCACCATTGGGTGTGAGCACCTTCGCCTCATCGCCTATCTGCTTGCTCAGCAGGGCCTTGGCCATGGGGGCATCGATACTGATCCAGCGTTTTTTAGTGTCGATTTCATCGTGGCCCACAATCCTGAGATGTACCTGCTCGCCGTTTTCATCTTCCAGGCTCACATAGGCGCCGAAAAACACCTTGCTAGTATCGGCAGGCAGCCGGTCGACAATTTGCAGTTCGTCTAAACGTTTTGTCAGGTAGGTAATCCGGGCAATAACCCGATTCAGCTCTTTCTTATTATAAGTGTAATCTGCGTTTTCACTGCGATCGCCCTGAGCGGCGGCTTCGCCGACTTTCTCTGAAAGGGCCGGGCGTTTAACCCGTGAAAGATGATCCAGTATAGCGCGCAGACGTGACGCCCCTTCCGGGGTGATCAGATTGCTCTTAGGGGCTTGACGCGGATCTTTGGCTGGATCGCGCCAGCGGGTCATGTTGCGGCCTTTCATTACCTGTTCCCCTTCGTGTTTCGAGCTACCTACTTTACGTTAATTGCGCGAAGCATACCAAGCAACATGCCACTGGCGAATCATTCAAACGTTCGTTACATTATGCGAGAGGCCCGCCATTGGTAGGTCTACGCTGGACAATAATAATTCAGGAGCATGTATGCGAACTCTCTCTTTTTTACCCATGTCTTTACCACGTTCCCTGATCGCCGCCGCGATGGGTACCGCGCTGGTGCTGTCACCGTTGACCGCGACCGCCTTCGAAGGCGAGCTGTTTTCACTGAAAAACCGCTGGGAGCATACCGTGACGGAGATGCCTGCCAATGAGCGGGAAAGTACGTTGAAAGCGTTGGCAGGCGAAGTGGAACAATTGGCTGAACAGCACGAAGATGAAGCTGACGTACTTGTCTGGCAGGGCATTATTTTGGCCTCCTATGCCCGGGAAAGGGGTGGCTTGGGCGCCTTGGGAACTGCAGGTGATGCGCGCGATGCACTAGAGGAAGCGATTGAAATCGATCCTCAAGGGCTGAGCGGTTCGGCCTACGTCACGCTAGGCGCGCTTTACGACCGCGCGCCGGGTCGGCCACTCGGCTTCGGCAATAGCGAGACGGCTGAACGGATGTTCCAGCGTGCCCTGGAAATCCGCCCGGACGGTATCGATGTTAACTACTACTATGCCGCTTTCTTGAAAGAAGAGGGCAATGAGCAGGCAGCGCGTGAGCACGCCCAGCGGGCGGTTAACGGCACCGCTCGCGAGAACCGGCAAGTCTCGGATGAAGCGTTGCGTCGCGATGCCGAGGCGCTGCTCAATCAGCTTTAATCCGCTAACTGGATTGGCATTCCCGGTGGCAAGCACTGATAATAGAGCGATTGTCACCACCGGGAGTGCCCCATGGCGTCTAGCCCTAAAAACGCTGAGTTTGGAAATTCTCCATCTCAAAAGGCCCCTTTTCGAAGCACATCACTTAGCGTTCCGCAGTTAAAGCGCGGTGATGTTGAGCTGATCAAGCGTGAGGCGTTGCATCAGGGTTTTTTCCGCCTGGAAGGCCTGGAGCTTCGTCACCGCCTATTCGAAGGTGGCTGGAGCGAACCTGTGCGCCGAGAAGTACACAGCCGTTTTGATGCGGTGGGTGTGCTGCTTTACGACCCTGCCCGCGATTTAATGGTATTGATTGAGCAGTTTCGCGCAGGCGCCATCGATGATGCCGTGTCTCCCTGGAAGCTCGAACTGGTGGCGGGCCTGGTCGAAGATGGCGAGTCGCTGGAAGATGTGGCCCGTCGTGAAGCGTGGGAAGAAGCGGGTTGTAAAGTGGCCGAACTGACCAAATTACACACTTATTATCCAAGCCCTGGCGCCTGCAACGAGCAAGTGACCCTATTTTGTGGTTTGGTGGATTGCCAAGGGCTAGGCGGGATTCATGGCTTAGACGAAGAGCATGAGGACATTCGGGTACATGTCATGCCGTTTGCCAATGCCTGGGAGCTCTTGACGCAAGGACGACTCGACAACGCCATGTGTCTGATTGGACTACATTGGCTTAATAGCCAACGAGCCTCACTTCGCGCCGCTTCACAGCGGGTGTTGACACAAAGCGAAACAAACGAGGAGTGAATATGGCGAGAACGGCCTATGTCACCGATTTAAAATCGCTCCAAGGGGAGTGCAGCGCCAATTATTTGCGTTTGGTGCGCTTGGTGGGCGATATGGAGGCCGGCCAGCGCCGTGATATTGCCCTGCGCGGTGATAAACAGCATTTCGGTGACCTGCACCTCTATATTCAAGAGCAGGCGCCTTATACCACCATGGTGAATGTTTCCCAGACCGGTCCGCTAGACACCGTTATTGAGGGGCCGCGAATGCGTGTGCATCTCTATCATGATGTCCGCATGGCAGAAGTGACCGACTTTCAGCGCGAACGTCATTTCAGCGGCCGCTATCGATACCCGAACGCCCGCATGCACCAACCGGATGAAAAGCTCCAGCTCAACCGCTTCTTAGGCGAGTGGCTGGCGCATGGCCTTGCTCACGGCCACACCGTTGACGTGCCGGAGATGCCTTGATGCGAGTGGTTCAGATTACCGACGCCCATCTCTATGCAGACACCAAGGCACGTTCCCGTGCAGGTATTCCCTGGCGGCAGTTTCAGCAGGTGATCAGTGCGGTTGTAGATGAGCAACCTGAAATCGTGCTGTTTACGGGTGATATCAGCCAGGACGAATCCGCTGCATCATACGCCTTGGCGGTGCAGGCGATGGAGCAGCTGCCTTGCCCTTGGTACTGGCTGCCAGGTAATCACGATCAACCCGAGTTCATGGCCGCCGAGCGTCCGCTGGTGGATGAAATCGACTTGAATGCCTGGCGCATTTTGCTGCTCAATACCCAGGTAGAGGGCAAGCCTTACGGTGAACTCGGGAGTGAGCAGCTTGCTGCGCTGGCGGAACGCTTGCAGGCCGACACTCGGCCAATCTTGATTGCCATGCACCACCCGCCGGTGAACGTGGGGGCAGTGTGGATGGATGCCATTGGCCTTCAGGATCGCGACGCTTTTTGGGCGCTGCTAAGCAAACATACCCATGTTCATATCATCCTGTTTGGTCATGTGCACCAAGCCTACGCTGAACACCACCGCGTGGGTGAGACCACTATTGACGTTTACGGTTGCCCAGCCATGGCGGATCAGTTCCTACCTGGAGCGGAGCAGTTTGCTATTGATGAAGCATCCCGGCCTGGCTACCGCGTTATCGATTTACAGTGGAGTGAGCGCCTAGGCAGCGAGTGGCAGAGCTGGATTGAGCGCATTGATTGACAGATATGTCCCCTTACTTAGCCTTCGTTAGGTGATTAAGGAATAAAAAGATAGTTATTAATTCTTTTGGGTTATTATCAACTCGGCGTTACCCTACCCGCATTCGAACATAAAATACTTTTTAGCTTGTGTAACGAGCTTGTTCTTGCGAGGTAAGGGGCTATGACCCAATTGTCTACATTGTCTTCAAAGGAACGGTCTTCAAAGGCAAGTTCTTCAGAGACGCGATCTTCAGTGCCACGGCAGGAGGCTTTTAATGCCCCTGATGCCGCGCGCTTGACCCACCTCAAGCAATTAGAAGCCGAGTCTATTCATATTATTCGTGAAGTCGCTGCTGAATTTTCCAACCCAGTGATGATGTACTCCATTGGTAAAGACTCGTCGGTCATGCTGCATTTGGCGCGTAAAGCCTTTTACCCGGGGACACCACCATTCCCGCTGATGCATGTAGATACGACATGGAAGTTTCGCGAAATGATCGAGTTTCGTAACCGCATGGCAGAAGAAGCGGGTATGGAGCTGATCGTGCATACCAACGAAGAGGGACGGGCAGCCAATATCAACCCGTTCGACCACGGCAGTGCCAAATACACCGATATCATGAAAACTCAGGCGCTCAAGCAAGCGCTGGATAAATACGGTTTTGATGCAGCCTTCGGTGGCGCCCGCCGCGATGAAGAAGCCTCGCGTGCCAAGGAGCGCGTTTATTCGTTTCGCGATAAGTACCACCGCTGGGATCCCAAGAATCAGCGCCCTGAGCTGTGGAACGTGTATAACGCCAAGGTCAATAAAGGCGAATCGATCCGCGTATTCCCACTCTCCAATTGGACCGAGCTGGATATCTGGCAGTACATCTATCTGGAATCGATCCCCATCGTGCCTCTTTACTACTCTGCCAAGCGCCCGGTAGTCGAGCGTGACGGTATGCAGATTATGGTCGATGACGACCGCTTGCCTTTAGCGCCTGGTGAAGTGCCGGAAGAGAAATCGGTGCGTTTTAGAACGCTTGGTTGTTACCCGCTGACCGGCGCTGTGGAATCCGAAGCCGCGACGCTTCCAGAAATTATTCAAGAGATGCTGCTGACCCGAACCAGTGAGCGAAGTGGCCGTGCCATTGACCGCGATCAAGTGGGCTCGATGGAGAAGAAAAAGCGCGAGGGGTACTTCTAATGTCTCACCAATCCAATTTAATCGCTGATAATATCGAGCAGTACCTCCACGAACATGAAAACAAGGATCTGCTGCGCTTTATTACTTGCGGCAGCGTGGACGACGGTAAATCGACGCTGATCGGTCGTATGCTCCATGACTCGAAAATGATCTTTGAAGATCAGTTGGCTGCCATCACTCAGGCATCTAAAACCAGCGGCACCACCGGTGATACCGTTGATTTGGCGCTATTAGTGGATGGCTTGCAGTCAGAACGTGAGCAGGGCATCACCATTGATGTGGCGTACCGCTTTTTCTCTACCGATAAGCGCAAGTTTATTATTGCCGACACCCCCGGGCATGAGCAGTACACGCGCAATATGGCGACGGGCGCTTCCACGGCTAGTCTGGCAATTATTCTGATTGATGCCCGTTACGGTGTGCAGACTCAGACTCGGCGCCATAGCTTTATCGCCGATCTGCTGGGTATTCAGCACCTAGTAATTGCGGTTAACAAGATGGATCTGGTGGGATTCTCCGAACAGCGTTTTAATGAAATTGTTGCAGAATACCGTGCCTTTGCTGAGAACCTGCAAGCGCCGGATATTCGCTTTGTTCCCATGTCCGCGCTGAACGGCGACAACGTGGTGAATCGCAGCGAACAAACGCCCTGGTACTTTACCAACGATTACCAAGGGGAAACGCTGATCGAGCTATTAGAGAGCGTCGAGATCACTCGCGATCAGAACCTCAGCGATCTGCGTTTGCCGATTCAGTACGTCAACCGGCCCAATCTCGATTTTCGTGGCTACTGCGGCACCCTGGCTGCAGGTGTCATTCGCCCAGGGCAAGCGGTCAAGGTGTTGCCTTCGGGCAAAACCTCTACCGTGGCGCGAGTCGTTACCTACGATGGTGATCTTGCCGCCGCTTATCCAGGCCAAGCAATTACTGTGACCTTGGAAGACGAGATCGATATCTCCCGCGGTGATTGGCTGGTGGCAGCGGAAAGCGAACTGCCGCTTTCCAATACCTTTAAAGCCGATATTGTCTGGATGCACGAAGAGGTGTTAACGCCAGGCAAGCTTTATGATTTTAAGTTGGCGACGCGCGATCTTTCCGGGCAGGTAAGCGCCATTGATTACCAAATCGATGTGAATACTCTGGAAAAGCATACGACGCATTCGCTGGGCCTTAATGCGATTGCCCGCTGTGATGTGGAATTGACCGCAGCCATTCCGGTGGATAATTATCGCACCAGCCCTGGTACCGGCAGCTTTATCATCATTGACCGACTGACCAATGTGACCGTAGGCGCCGGGATGATTCGCGGCACGGCAAGTGAGGCAGCCACTGCCACACAGTCCACCGATTGGGCCGCCTTTGAACGCGACCTGAATGCGCTGGTGCGTAAGCATTTTCCCCATTGGGAGGCCAAAGATATCAACGGCTTATTCAACCGCTGATTGGCGAAAGACTTGATCGTTCCTTGCAACGTATACGTGCGAAGAACGTAACCTACGTCATTGCGAGGAGCGAAGCGACGCGGCAATCTCAGGTTTAGCGTCACCGCCGGTATGAGATTGCTTCGTCGCAAGCTCCTCGCAATGACAGTAGGTATTAGGTTTACTCAGCGTTAGGGAAAAACAGCTGCTGACCATCTACCTCATAATCCGCAATCGCCTGCTGGCCCTGTTCAGAGACCAGCCATTGGTGCCACTGGGCCGCAAGGTCATGCTTCAAGTGCGGGTGGCGCTCTTTCGAAAGCAGCAAGCTGCCATACTGATTGAACAGCGCTTCGTCGCCTTCAAATAACAGCGTTAAATCCTGTGGGTTTTTAAATGCAACCCAAGTGGCGCGGTCGGTAAACGTATAGGCGTCCATACCGGCAGCAGTATTTAGCGTGGGGCCCATGCCGCTCCCCAGTTCGCGGTACCAATCGCCCTGTGGTGTGACTCCAGCGTCTTCCCATAAACGCAGTTCAGCGCGGTTAGTGCCGCTGTCGTCGCCACGCGAGGCAAAGGGTGAATCGCTCTCTGCAATACGCTGCATGGCATCGGTAGCCGTGTCGCTATCTCTGATGCTGGCAGGATCAGCGCTGGGGCCAACGATCACGAAATCGTTATACATGACATCAAGGCGCTCAGTTGCATAACCATCGGCCACAAACTGCTCTTCGCCTGCGGTATCGTGAACTAAGAGGCTATCGGCATCGCCACGGCGGCCAATTTCAAATGCCTGGCCAGTGCCTACAGCGACCACACGAACCTCTATCCCCGTCTCTTCGGTGAAGGCCGGGATAATGGCATCGAACAAACCTGAGTTTTCGGTAGACGTGGTGGAGGCCAAAGTGATGTAGTCATCGGCCGCCATTAGCGTACCGCTGGAGGTCAGCCCTAGGGCGCCTACAGTAATAAATGCGGTGACTTTCTTCATGTTATTGCTCCTTTATCATTTTCATTAGTCACAGAGTTCACACCCTTCAGGATTACCAAACCAGCTCGCCCCGAATAAACGCTTCCGCCTCGCGTGAAGCTGGGGCCTTAAAAAAATCATTGGCTAGCGTGTGCTCGAGTAGTTCGCCGTTATGTAGGAACAGCACATCGTTAGCTAAACGGCGCGCTTGATGTAAGTCGTGAGTGGTCATCACGATACGTGTCCCGCTGTGATGAAACTCAAGCACTGCATCTTCCACGGCTTTGATGGCAGCGGGGTCTAGCGCGGAGGTAGGCTCGTCTAGAAACAGCACCTGCGGATTGAGCAGCCATGCTCGCGCCAGCGCCAAGCGCTGCTGCTCGCCGCCGGAAAGTACCCGTGCCGGGCGTCTGGCTAAATGGGCTAAGCCAAACTTCTCAAGTGCACTCATTGCCTGCGCTTTACGAGATAGTCCTTTTAGCTCGGGGCGTGGCGTTTTGTTGATGGCTAGCACAAAGGTGAGATTGTCCAGCGCTGAGCGACGCAACAGTACCGGGCGCTGAAACACCATGGCTTGTGGAGGTGGCTCGCCTTGCCAGCGAACCGTGCCGTTAGTAGGCGTTAACAGGCCGTGGGCTAAGCGCATGAGTAGGCTTTTTCCCGCGCCGTTAGGGCCCATAATTAGCGTTCGCTGGCAGCCTGCCAAACGCAGGGTGGTTGGCTTGAGCAGCGTGTGACCACGATGAATAAAACTCACACTATCGAGTTCCAGTGCCGCGACGGGAGGAGTGTGGTGTGCATTCATCCCAACCGCCTTTTCGCCGTTTCGCCGATGACATGGGCAATTGCGTTAATCATGGTGACTAGAGTGAGCAGAATAATCCCCAAACCCAACGCCATGGGCAGGTTGCCCTTGCTGGTTTCCAGCACGATGCTGGTAGTCATTACACGCGTAACGCCATCGATATTGCCACCCACGATCATTACCGCGCCTACTTCCGCACTGGCGCGGCCAAAGCCAGCTAAGATCACCGTCAATAGCGCAAAGCGGGCATCCCACAACAGGGTAGGGATCATGCGGTTGCGTGTTAGACCCAAGGAGTTCAACTGTTCGGCATACTCGCCATGCAGGGCCTCGACTTGTTGGCGAGTAAGAGCGGCGATAATCGGCAGTACCAGAATCACTTGAGCGATGACCATCGCCGTGGGGGTAAACAGCAAACCCCATTCACCCAGCGGCCCTGCGCGTGAAAGCAGCAAATAAACGCACAACCCCGCAACCACTGGCGGTAAGCCCATCAGGGCATTAAGGGCGACAATCACCACGTTACGCCCGGGAAAGCGCCATAACGCGAGGGCGGCACCTAAGGGCAGTGCTATTAGGCTGGCGATAAACACCGCCATCAGCGATACCTGCAGTGAGAGCACCACAATAGAGATTAACGCGTCATCCATATTCAGGATCAGCGCAAGGGCAGTGCTAAAGGCGTTGTCACTAGTCAGCATTGAGCGATGGCGTCGTTATTAGGTGTGATTCGGCATGATGTACTGAAAAATGATCGATTGCACTGCTGGCTGAAATTAATGCAGTCTTATGCAGTAAATCATTGATGGCGTAACCGCAGCGAAGGAGCTTATCGCGATGACTGAACGGCATGCTTACTTAACCACTGCGGAAGTCGCCGACTACCTGCGCCTGAAGGAGCGCAAGGTGTATGACTTGGTTAGTCAGGGTCAGATCCCTTGCAGCCGGGTCACCGGCAAATTGCTGTTTCCACGTCAGCAGATCGATTTATGGGTACTGAGCCATTTGGAAGGGGATCAGGCGCAGCGGTTAACCGTACCGCTAGTGGTGGCGGGTAGTCAGGACCCCTTGTTGGAGTGGGCCGTAAGAGAAAGCGGTTCTGATTTGGCCATGCTCTGCCAAGGCAGCGGTGATGGCGTGCGTCGCCTGCTGGATGGCAAGGCCATGCTGGCCGGTATTCATCTGCTGGACCCATCAACACAGCGCTATAACGAACCCAGTGCGCTCGGCTTAAGCGGAATGCGTGACCTGCTAATCGTCCGCTGGGCCACACGACGTCAAGGGCTGCTGGTGCCCACTGATAATCCGCTGAAGATCAAGGCGCTCAACGACCTAAAACGCCCACACTTGCGCGTGGCGCATCGTCAGCCTGAAGCGGGCGCGGCCCGCTTGCTTGGCTTTTTATTGCAGCAAGCGGGGATCGATAGCTCAGCGCTTCATTGGGCGCCGCATGCTTCTTTAAGTGAAGATGATTTGGCATTGAGCATTTGCCAGGGCGAGGCCGATGTGGGGCTGGGGGTAGAAGCCGCGGCCCATCGCCAGCAATTAGGTTTTGTTCCTCTCTGCGAGGAGCCATTTGATTTAATTATGCAACGGCGCAGCTATTTCGAACCCGCCGTACAGCGGCTGATGGCGTTTGCTCAACAAGCCCGTTTCGCAGAGCGTTCAATCCAGTTGGGTGGTTACACTATTGCTGAAACAGGCAAGATTATACATAACGCCTAACGCCCCCCCCCCCCGATAGCCTTGATTGATTAGCAGGGTAGCTTGACGCTGTTACTATATGCGCCACAATAGTGAAGCGTTACTGACGCAAATCATCACGAAAAGGAGAGCATGATGAAACAAGCACTGAATGGTAAACGAGTAGCTATTTTAGCCGCCGCTGGTTTTGAAGAGTCTGAGTTGAGCGTGCCGCGTGCCGCCTTACAGAAGGAGGGCGTCGAGGTTCACATTGTAACGCCTGATGGTAAGGGCATCCGCGCTTGGGCGGAAACTGAGTGGGGCGATACCTACGAGGCTGATAAAGCTCTTGCCGATGTCAATGAGTCTGACTATCACGCGCTGGTTCTGCCCGGTGGCTTATTCAATCCCGACGAACTGCGCACTAACGATGAAGCGTTGAGCTTCGTAAAAGCGTTTTTCCAGGCAGGCAAGCCTGTCGCCGCTATATGCCATGCACCATGGATTTTAATTAACGCAGGCGTAGTTGAAGGGCGTCGTATGACCTCTGTTCCTAGCGTTGCACAAGACCTTCTTAATGCTGGCGCTGAATGGGTGGATGAACCCGTCGTTGTCGATAGTGGCCTTGTAACCAGCCGTACGCCAAAAGACTTGGATGCCTTTAATACCAAGTTACTCGAAGAATTGCAGGAAGGTCGTCACTCCGGTCAGCACGCTTGATGGGGCTATTGCGTCAGTGGGCAAGCTTTGCCAAAAGGCTTGTCCACGTTATTTCTAAACCCATCAAAGGAGACAGTAGCCGTGGGGGGATGGTGGTTCATCCTTACCGCGGCTATGGTTCCCAGAATGAAATATTTGTCATGGGCAGGGTTTTTCGTCAAGCCGCGCTGGGTCGGGCGATTCCCCGCCATGGTATGTTACGTGATACGGCTGATGTCGCGCGGCGTATTTTTCGCCGTGGGCTTGATGATGCGCAGGTAGAGGTTCGAATTGGTGATAATCAGCTCTGTGTCAGCACAGATCGCGATGGCTATTTCGATGTCCATTTGCCGATCAGCCATACACTTCCTATCGATGTCTCCTGGCACCGCGCCGATATCTTGGTCCATCGCGAAGACCAAGCGACAGTGCGTACCCATGTAGAAGTTTATGTGCCGCCACCAGAGGCGGATTTGCTGGTGATTAGCGATATCGATGACACCGTCATGTTTACCGGCGTGGCAGAAAAGCTCAAAATGCTTTATCGCCTATTTGTAAAAAAACCCCACCGCCGCACTGCCTTTCCTGGCGTCGCATCGCTTTATCAGGCGTTGTATCGAGGCGTTAGTGAGCGCGCCGAACGGCCCATTTTATATGTTTCACGCGGGCCTTGGGCGATTTATGAAATGCTCGAAACGTTTTTTCAAATCAATCGTATTCCTGTGGGCCCCATCCTTTTCTTACGTGAATGGGGTATCTCCTGGCGCCGTCCCTGGCCACGGCGTGCAGAAGAGCATAAGCGCGAATTGATCGACCGCATGCTGACCCTCTACAGCGATTTGCCTTGTATATTAATTGGTGACAGCGGTCAGCACGATCCAGAAGTGTACATTGAAATCGTTAAAGCCTACCCAAACCGTATTAAATCCATTTATATACGGCGAGTGGATAAAGACCCCAAAAGAGAGGCGGCGATTCAGCGGCTGCGCGATGAGTTGGTCGGCACTCAATGTGATTTGGTACTAGCGGCAGATAGCGTTCTGATTGCTGAACATGCGCACGCCCAGGGCGATATCTCTATTCATGGTTTGCAGGCAGTCAAGCGCGATGTGGAAGAACATCGCAACAACCCTGACTAAACCCCATCCAGCCTAACAACATGTCTACCTAACGCTGTTGCCAAGCCAGCCCCCATGGTAAAAGTTACCCGTCGGAGAAACGTGTTTAACGACGGCTGTTTTAGATGGTTGTTTGTACAAGGCTTTTTATGGACTGGAACTGCCATGGTTATTCTACTGATCATTTTTGCGCTGGCTGTTTTTGTGCTCCCTAATGTCTGGGCCAAGTGGGTGCTTAAACGCTACACGAAGGGCCGCGACGATTATCCCGGCACAGGGGCCGAACTTGCCGATCATTTGCTACGCCGGCTGAGTGTTGAGGGCGCTAGCGTAGAGCGCACGGAATTTGGTGACCATTACGATCCTGAAACACGCTGCGTGCGGCTTTCCCCGGATAATTACGATGGACGTTCGCTCACCGCTGTCACCGTGGCTGCCCATGAAGTGGGGCATGCCATTCAGCATTTTCAGGGGTATGCGCCACTAATAGCGCGCAGCCGGTTAGTCGGCGTGGCTCAAAAAGCCGAAAAACTCGGTGCTCTACTGATGGTGGCCGCGCCGTTTCTATTTTTATTAACACGCCTGCCGGGAGGCTTGGCAATCGTGATTGCCATGGCGGTGATCAGCTTTGGTACCGCCGCCGTGGTGCACTTAGTAACGTTACCGGTGGAGTTCGATGCCAGTTTCAATCGAGCGCTACCGCTGTTGAAAGAGTACGTGCCACCTGCCGACATGGCAGGCGCAAGACACGTACTCACCGCCTGCGCGTTTACCTATGTGGCCGCCTCGCTGGCCAGTGTTATGAACCTGGGGCGCTGGCTGGTGATTTTGCGGCGGTGAGCGTGTATTGAAGCTGTGTTTTCAGTGCCACTAAGTGTCTATGCATAATTTTTCGTGCATTAAAGGTTATAAAAAAATCAGTAGCTTACTAGATATTTATACCTGATTTACTTTTTCATAGGCACTTAGTTAATACCTATTGTCTGTCTTTATTGCTTTGTGGCGCGCAGTAGAATATAGGGTTTTGTGTCCTGTAGAGTGCGGAATTCATTCGTATGAACTGGCAACTGCGAATTGTCAAATGGTAGATTACGTTCTGTGGTTAGTGAAAGCCCCGCTGCGGCGAATGTATTTCGATATGTGGATAAACCCCATTGTTTGTCGACAATCTCTAATGGTTGCTGCCTTCCCGGTATCGTGAGGTAGACTGGGCGATTATCTCCGTCTTGATAGGAAATACCATGCTCTCCATTGCGGTAGGTCGGATAATCGACTCCGGTGGTTTGAGGATGAGTGTCGAGGATGTAATAGGAGCCGCCAGGTTTAAGTACGCGCATTACTTCCGTAGTGATGCGTACTAGTTCACGTCTTTCGGGAATGTTAATAAACAGAAAACAACTAATGACAGCTTCAAAACTGTTATCAGGAAATGGCAAATTTGGACCATGGATTTGCTCAAAGCGAAGACGGTTAGTGCCTGCGGATATTGCTTTTTCAATCATTGTTGGAGAGATGTCAACACCGGTGACATAGTCGAATCCGTCGTCTCTTAATCTTCTGGACACTTTGCCGCTGCCACAGCCGTAGTCCAATACACTAATTCCCTTGCCATAAGAGCAGGTTAACTCCGCGATGAGTGGTTGATAGCCAAAAGCATTCTCCACCCAATCATCATAAGCGTCAAAAAGCTCGGCGATATTTTGTTCAGTCCAATTAGTATTCATAAAAATAAATCCCCTAATATTTGCTCATGTATGAATGCTTGTAC
>NZ_PJBT01000036.1:0-17535 GCF_002836035.1 Halomonas sp. MES3-P3E
AACAGCTCATGGGCCAATTTCATAAAATGGCCGCGATTATTGAGATTTGTCAACGCATCCCGCTCAGCGACTATCCGCAGTTGCTCTTCCAGTGCTTTTCGGTGCGCAATTTCGTTGTGCAACTGGTGATTTTGATCACGCTCTTCGTGAAGCAACGCATACTGCTTACGCTGCAGACTCTCCAAACGCAGCAAGGCAAAGAACCCCACCACGATTCCCATGATCAACAAAAGTGCGATGCGAAGCGCCGTTATCGGGGCAATCTCCGTAAACAGAACAGCAGCGACTAAAAAGCCAATATTTAAGTAGAGGCTGGCAAAAACCACCACGGTTAGCAGGCTGGGAATTAGAAGATAGAACGCCATAGTGGCGACTACCACCGCGGTGATTTGAGTGGAGAGACTTTCGGGGCGCAAGGGAATAATCAAAATGATACCCGTTGCTAATATCCACAATGGCAAGGCGTGCAACCAAGCTCGATAAAAGCGCCCTCTCCCGTACCTGACAATGAAGGCCACAAGCAGGCAAAGGCTTACCACTACAATGCGCATGGTAAGGAGCAGGTAAAACTTTCGGGTGAGACCGAGCAAGTAGTAATCCGAAATCGCAAACATACCAAAGACTAAGGTGGCAACACTCAGAGAAAGGCTGAACTCTAACCTAACGCTTTCCTGGATAGACTTGCGATACATCGACTCACTGTCAGCGTCGCAAAATTGGCCCGTTAACCAATGCACCTGGTTCCGCTTTTTTTGTAATGGCAAAGCCCCACACTCCCTGAGTAACGCGGTGATTTCTTTCGGGTTCACTAAGCAAAGCTACTCCACTAACCGGAACAGTCAACTGGAGTGAGTTAGCGAACACGCTTATGCGGCTTCACCACCAGCCAACTGGCCAACACCAAGCTGCCGAATAGCGAATAAACCACCACAAACACCCACGCCGGTAACGTGAAATAGAGCAAGCTATGCAGCCAGTGCTGAATAAATGACCCCGAATAGTTGCCAGCGCCCACCTCTGCTCTAAGCGCCATTTCCCAGGTGGTTAACGGACAAACAACACCTAACCAGGCTTGAACGACCACATAGCCAATCGCGCACAAATGCACGATGCGGAAAATGCGATTGCGCACCCACTGCCAGTTCAGAAAATAGCCCGCGTATACTGCGAATAAGCCGAGTACCACGAAGGTCACAAACAACACATGAAGTATGAGGATGGCGTCGGCTAGTAAAAGTAGCAGGGACGGTGGCATAGGGAATGGGCTATCTGGCACAAAACACCTCAACCTCTAACTGAAACATTTGTTTACATGAATACCAGCGCTCGTTAATAACATCCTATTTATAATACTTATCGCTCATTGCGCACTAGACTTACTCCTGTATAACAGCGCAATATTTTTGGTCACCGCCGACAAAAAGACCGCCTGTAAGGCCCTCCCAGCGTCTCCTCCCATTGGGGCAAAGCTTTACCCTCCCACCATAGCCCAAGGACAACAACAGCAGATGGCTCAGAGTAACCGTCGTCTCGCCATGCAGGCTTGGCTTTTGATTCTGCTCACTAGCAGCTTGCTGATCAGTGTCAGCAGCCTGCTGCTAGACCGCGTTGCACACCTTCCACTACCCCCACAGTGGCGTTTGAGCCCTGACGGCACCCTTGCCGTGCTGGTGGTAAGCGTCGGCCTACTGGCCCTGCTGAGCCACCAGCCACGCTGGCGACGTTTAGCTGGCGGCCTGATGCTCGCATTGGGTGGTTATAGCCTTGGCCACGATCTTCTCGCACCGGGAACGGACGACGGGCTTTCATGGCTCACCGGGCAGCCACGCCTGGACACGGTACCTGCGTTGCTGGTAGTGATTATGGGAACGAGTTGTTTCTTTTCTCCAACATCAGGGGGCACCCGGCGCGGTTATCGTTTGATCGGCTGGGCATCGATCATCATCGGCGTTACTACGTTGGCTTACCCACTGATCACCCAGACGCCACCCGACTCGGTGGCAGGCCTCACCTCCATGGGTAGCTTATTCTGCCTCCTGCTGGGTGCAGCTCTATTGATTATTGCCCATCAGCGCACCTATCCGACGCTGCCCCTGCCCCGCTCTGCCATTATCGTCGGTGTGTTAGGCGTCACGGTCAGTATCATGATCTGGCTGGCCAGCAGCTGGGTACAGTACAACGCCCGCCTCACCGCTGCCGATACGCTTGTAAACAATGTCGCCGATGGCATGGAGCAGCGAATTGAGTCAAAAGTAAAACAGGTTGAGCGCCTAACAGAGCGCTGGATGGCGTTAAGAGGCGAGGGTCGTAACGTCGTTCGCGAGCTCCAAGAAGTAGAGATGCGAACCTTTATGCGTGACGAGCCAAGCTTGCTGGCCATCGTTCACTTAGCCGATGACGCCCAAATACGATGGCGAGTGGGCCGCGAACCCGCAAACCTACTATGGATGATGGATCAGCTGACCGGCCCCGCGACACTGGGCTGGCTACGTCTACAAAATGAACTTCATCAGCGTATCAGCTGGCATTTTCCTGATCCCGAACGCAGCAGCCACGGTTTACTAGCGGTGACGCTCGATCGGGGACAGACCACCATGCTGGCTGCCATCGACTTAGCCGAGATCATCCAGTTGCAGCGTCACCTGGACACAAGTGGCTTCATCATCACTTATACCTCAAACGACCAAACGTGGGGCACGCTGTCTGCCAATGATTGGCACGGAGCGCTTATCCCGAGGGCGTTTGACTCTCACGAGGTGACGCGCTGCCCGGCGGGCCAACCTTCACGATTACAGCACTGGATGGACCGCTGTCACTGAGCAGCCTGCCCGGCGCTTTGCCGGTGATCTTTGGCCTGCTGGGGTTGGTGTTTTCTTATCAGTTGATTATCAGCCGTGCCCTAAGCGCCTTCCGCGATCAACAGGCCGCCACGTTGCAGCTCAATGAGCAGCGTTTTCGTTCACTGTTCACCCAGAACCCAGATGCGGTATTTGCCTATAACCGTGACGGCACCTACGAAAGCCTCAATCCGGTGACGGAAGCCATCGTGGGGCTCTCGGAAAGCGACTTATTGGGAAAACACTTCCGCTCAGTCGTCTGTGAACCAGCGTGTTCCAAGCAGGATGTAGAGCGTACGGAGACCGCTTTCAATCGCGCCATCAACGGACTCCCTAGCAGCTATACCATGCGCTTGATACGCGAAGGGGCTTCTCAAGATTTGGAAGTAACGATGGTGCCCATCGTGGTCGAGGGCGAGGTCAGCGGCGTTTTCGGTATTGCCAAGGACATCACCGATCGCGTTGCCGCCGAGGAGCGGCTGCTCATTTTGGAGCGAAGCCTTGAGGCGAGCGGCAACGGCGCCATGATCATTGACGTTCGTACGGATGAGAAACAGGTGGTTTATGTGAACCCCGCGTTCACGCATATCACCGGCTACCTAGAGCAAGAGGTGATCGGCCACGCACCGCTACTCCTCAGCGGCGCTGAAACGGATACTGCGGACACCGAGCAGATCCAAGCAGCGATCCAGCAAGGCACTAGCCTATCCACCACTGTGCGCACTTATCGTCGCGATGGCTCCCCCTTTTGGAACCAACTGCTTCTGTCGCCGGTGAAGGATGCCAATCAACAGGTTAGCCACTTCATCTGCATCATCAATGATATCTCCGAGCGTAAGGAGCAGGAGAGTCAGCTGGCTTATCAGGCTACCCACGACGTCTTGACCGGCCTTGGTAATCGAGCGCTATTCAGTGATCATTTGGTCCATGACGTCGAATTGGCGGCTCGCAATGGCCAAACGTTGGCCGTGCTGTTCGTTGATCTGGATGAGTTCAAACCTATCAACGATACGCTTGGTCACAATGTTGGTGATCAGCTCTTGATCAGCGTAGCAGAGAAGCTGCAGCAGGGGTTGCGGGCCAGTGATACCCTCGCCCGTTTGGGTGGCGATGAGTTCGTGCTGCTGCTGCCCGACTTGAGTCACCCCGATGAAGCCGAAGAAGTGGCTGGCCGGCTGTTGGATGCACTCAATAAACCCCACCGGGTCAGCGGCCACGAGCTCCACGTATCGGCCAGCATTGGTATCGCCGTAAATCGCGGCGGGATTGATGAACCCGAGCGTCTGCTTCAGCACGCGGACATGGCCATGTACAAAGCCAAGCAGCAAGGCCGTAATACCTACGAGGTGTATACGGATGATCTCGACAGAAAGCTCAGTCAGCGCGTTACCCTGCGCAGCGAGCTACAGGAAGCCATCGAGCACGGCCATCTCAATCTGCATTACCAGCCCCTGATTAACCGAGAAGGGGATGTCGACGGACTGGAAGCGTTGGTTCGCTGGTACCACCCGACCAAAGGCTTTATCTCGCCAGCGACGTTTATTCCCATTGCGGAGGAGACCGGTCAGATCATTCCGCTAAGCCGCTGGGTGATGCGGCAGGCCTGTAAAGACGCCCAACAGCTGGTGGCACAAGGCTTATTAAAAGGACGCATGGCGGTCAACCTGTCGCCCCTCCAGTTTCACCGCCCCAACTTCCTCAGCACGTTGCGCAACGTACTGAACGAGACGCACCTTGCACCTGAGCATCTGGAGCTGGAACTGACCGAAGGCATCCTGATGCGTGATGCCGACGGCGCCATCGATATCCTCCACGCCCTAAGCGGCATGGGGGTCAGTACCGCCATCGACGACTTCGGCACTGGTTTTTCCAGCTTGAGTTACCTGCGCGACCTACCCATCGACAAGATCAAGATCGACCGCAGCTTCGTGCAGGATGCTGCCAAGAGTGACAAGAACGCCGCTATCTGCCAGGGCGTTATCACCTTGGCGCTGGAGCTTGACCTGAGGGTGGTTGCCGAAGGTATCGAAACGGTAGAACAGCACGACTACTTGATGTCGCTAGGCTGCGAGGTTTTCCAAGGCTACCTGTTTGCCAAACCGATGCCACTGGAAAGCCTCATCACATGGCTCACGCAAAAAGCACAGATGACAGACAACGCATAACGGCAACATCAAGGTGATTATCCTGTGGGACCACCCTGATGTTGAGCCTTTAATGGTTTTCGTTATATGAGCCTGCTGGCCCGCTTTAGATTGTCATTAGCTTGCCGCGGTGGGTACCTCTGCACTCAGCTGTTTTTGAGGCAGCGACGGAGTCGACGATGCAGCGCCTTCTCTGAGTTGGAAGGTGCCAACAAGATCTGACAGGCGGACGGCCTCGTCTTGCAGTGATGCCGCCGCGGTACTGGTCTGCTCGACCAGAGAGACGTTTTGCTGGGTTGCACTGTCCATCTGATTGACCGCTATCGATACTTGGCTGATACCACTCTCCTGCTCTTGCACGGCATCCTGGATCGTCTGCATCATAGTCGTGACCTTCTGAATGGCCTGCATAGTGGCGTCCATTTCCTCTTGAGTCTGGCCCGACTGCTCGGCTCCGGCGGTAATATTTTGAGTGATTTCCAAAATAATGGTACGAATCTCCTTGGAGGCTTCGGCAGAATTGCCTGCGAGCTTGCGCACCTCTCCTGCTACCACAGCGAAGCCGCGGCCATGCTCACCGGCTCGGGCAGCCTCGACTGATGCATTCAGGGCCAGGATATTGGTCTGGAAGGCGATCTCTTCGATAGTGCCGATGATGTCCTGCACTCGTCGTGAACTGGCTTGCATGGTTTCCATCAACTGGGAGGTGCGGGTAACGGCTTCACGAGACTCCTTCGCTTTACCGACCGCCTCTTCACTGAGTTGGTTGGCCGAGGTAGCGGAATCACTGGTCTGGCGAACAGTTGAGTTAATCTGCTCCATGCTGGTTGCCGTTTCCTGCAACGCAGAGGCCTGCTCTTCGGTACGAGTCGCCAGGTCCTCGCTACCCGCCGCTATCTCACGGGAACTGAGCGCCACTTGGTCCCCGCTCTGACGCAACAAGCCGATGATATCGACGAGGCGGGCTTGCATCTCCTGAAGCGCCTGGTTCAGGCTGCTGATCTCGTTCTGGCCGCGTACCTCGAATTGATTGGTGAGATCCCCTTTGGCAATTTGTGCGCAGATCTTGCCAGCATGACGCAGTGGCGCCACGAGTAGTTTCTGAATGCCGACATAAGCACCAATGGTCAGCAGAATAGCCACCAGCAAGAGCACTGCAGTCAGGACAATGGTTTGCTGAACGTTACTCGCCGCATCCGCCTGCATTTCGGCAGCGCGCTCCGCAGCGTAACCTGCAAATGCACGCACACTGCCCGAAAATTCCGCACCGAGTGCGTTGAGCCGTTGGCGCTCCTGGCGCATGGTCTCGACATCACCAACTTCGATGACATCGATCAGCCCAGGGGTGACGAGCTTTTCAAAGCCGTCAATCACGGCCTTGAAGTAGGAAAAACGACGCTGTGAGGCATCAACATTGATATCACGAAACTCTTCAAACCTGACCATGCTACGATCCAGGCTTTCTTGCGTTTGATTGAGCGCGGTTGCTGCCATCTCATCATCGCCAAGCCGCGAAAACTCCTCATAACGCAACATACGCAGCCGCAACTCCAGAAGGTTGGAATCCATGCGGTTTGCGGTGTTGGCTTGTTCGACGCTGATTTCAGCCAGCTCATTGATATTACTTTTAGAAGCTAACCCGCCGAGAATAGACACCGCGCCGATAATCGCTGTCATACTGACCATCATTAGCAATAGCGTGGTCAGTAAGGTTTTTAATGTCACGTTTCTCATTTTTTTCCCATTTTATGCACGTTATTTTTTTACCTAACCCCGTCCCGAGAAAACCTAATTTTTCCAAGGATATTTATGGCATCGACTTTTCTTTAAATTTCTTTAGGTTCAACGCCTCATTGAGTCGACTGCAACACCTGCCTATACAAACCATGAAGATTGACCGCAGCTTTATCAACGAATTAGAGAAGCCGAATAGCAAGGGCTCATGTACGCCTGTACCAAGGTTACGGCTGGAAGAGTACATTTCTCTCATGGTTAATTTTTACTTTCAGCAGTGCGCACTAACCAATATTGTGCAGGAAATCCCTCTTTTTCTTCTCTTAATGCCTGCCATACTGCCTTGAGCTATATATAAGAAATAACTGTAAGTACACTCACTAGATAGAGGAGAGAGACATTGATTACTTCATTGGTTAACAAATTAAGCTACTACATGACTCTCTCCAAAGAGGAAATACAGGTAATGGAAACGGCGGGCACCCGAAGCATCGCTGTGCAGAAAGGAGACGTTATCATTAAGGAAGGCGAGCGGCCTGAAAACGTCTATCTCATAGAAAAGGGGTGGGCATGTCGCTACAAGCTTTTGGAAAATGGCGATAATCACATTATGGCCTTCCTGATTCCGGGCGATCTATGTGATGTGCATATCACCATTCTCGAAGAAATGGATCACTCAATACGCGCGCTTACCCCAGTGACAATGCACAAATTTCCAGCGGTTGAGATACGTAATATAATGGAAAACCACCACCGACTGGCGCGAGCGCTTTTCTGGTCAACGCTGGTGGATGAAGCCGTTTTACGTGAATGGCTGGTTAATATGGGAACTCGGCCGGCCGAGGCGCGCTTGGCACATATTTTTTGTGAGATGCTGATACGCACTCGAATGGCTGGGCGTGCTGAAGATGATAATATTGAATTTCCACTGACCCAGGCGGAACTCAGTGAGTCGATGGGGCTAACCCAGGTACATATCAACCGCGTTCTTCAAAAGCTGCGCCACGAAGGCCTAGTGAAACTGGAAAAGAAACGCTTGACGATCCTAGACTGGGATCGGTTAAAGCAATTTTCGCAATTTGACCCGACTTACCTGCATTGCCAGAACGTACCTGAATAGGCCTCACGGAAGAGGGCCTTAACGTTACTCTAGACATTAAGTTGGAAGAAGTTTGTAAATTCGGCCAACAGTAATCTTTTAGTACTTGTGCTTACACACCTAAACCCATCTAGCATCCCTTATTAAATAACTGTGTCCAGATAAGCAGCAAAAGTCTGATTAAGAACCGCCTAACAAAGGCACCCTCTTACGCTGTTCGGCAAGAACGACACATGCAATCGAATACACCTGAATCTCTCTCCTTGTGCCTATACTGAATGCAACCTCTTATCACTCTGCTTGCAGCGAGAACCCACCCACATGAGCCAGCGAATTCTGATCCTGCAGGGCCACCCCGATGCCAGCAAGGCGCACCTTTGCCATTCTCTTGCAGATCACTACTGCAAAGGTGCCCAGGCTAACGGCCATGAGATACGCCTGACCGACCTCGCCTCCCTGGAATTCCCGCTGCTACGCAGCCAGCAGGAGTGGCAAACGACCCCTCTGCCCGCTTCACTGACGGCGGCGCAGAAATCCATCGACTGGTGCCAGCACCTAGTACTGATCTTTCCACTGTGGCTTGGCGACATGCCGGCTCTGGTCAAAGCGTTCTTGGAACAAGTGCTGCGCCCAGGCTTCGCCTTCGAGTACGTGAAAGGCAACCCGCTGGGAAAAAAGGGACTGACCGGACGCTCGGCACGGCTAGTGGTGACCATGGGCATGCCAGCAGTGATCTATCGTCATCTCTACCGGGCTCACAGCGTCAAATCGCTGGAGCGCAATATCCTCGGCTTTGTCGGCTTCTCGCCGGTACGTGAGACACTGATCGGTAGCGTGGAGACAATGAACGAGCAGAAACGCAATGAGTGGTTCTTCAAGTTGCATGAGCTCGGGGCAAAAGCCAAATGAGACCGGCAGTGAAGATGTCACTTCCGAAGCCAGGATATCTTCTGATCCAGCTCATGGGGTAAATTCTGCACCTGACGATCTCGTAACCATTAATGGCCCTAATGTAAAAAGCTTAAAAAAGTGTATTTTATCAAACAATGACATTCACATTTGATTAGTATAATCATTACTCAAGGATCAATATTCTCCACAGGGTAGTGCAACGCATAATGAATACCCAAGAACAGGATCGTTTGTTCGCACTCCGACAGTTAAATCTGCTGGATACCTCTCCCAGTGAAAGCTTTGACCGGATCACAAGGATGGCCAGTCAGCTTTTCGGTTTGCCAATCGCAGCCGTGTCGCTTACAGATGCAAACCGTCAGTGGTTTAAGTCTAGGGTAGGCGTTGATCATTGGGAGATACCCCGTGAAACAGCGCCCTGCGCAGATGTCTGTAACTCCTCTAAAATCCTTATCATCCCGGATCTTCTCGCCTCGGACTGCTACCGGAATAGCTATTTAGCAAACTCAGGCATTCGTTTCTACGCGGGTGCACCGCTAGTGACGCGAGAGGGCCATACCTTGGGCGCGATGTGCGTTCTGGGCACTCAACCACGTGAGGTGTCTGAGCAAGAGCAAGCGACGCTCTACGATCTGGCTGCCATGGTAATGGCACAGATTGAATTGCAGCATGCTTTCGGCCGAATCGACCCGATGACGGGCCTTTCCAACCGTCATCAGTTTGCCGAAGACCTGCAAGACATGGAGCGAGATGCACCGAACGGACGAAGGGTTGCGTTATTTACCGAGGTGGTCGATGCCAATGAATTAAGTACGCTTCACCGTAACATGGGCCCCGCTTTTCTTGATGAGCTGGCACGGATTGCCGCTCGTTGCCTTCAACAGACCATCGGTTCAGCATCAACGCTCTATTACCTGGGCGGATGTCAATTCGTGCATCTGGTGAACCAAGCGAGTGATGCTGATCTGCTGGAAGAGGCTATTCGTTTACGCCAAGCGCTGCTCGCACTCGAATCCACCCGCGACGTTCCAGTATTGATACACCCCATCACGGGCATCGCTCCCTTTTGTCTGGGCGAAGTTAAAGCCGCGGATGTCTTGCGAACCGCTCATGCCGCTTGCCTGGATGCTCGCCAGGCTGGAGAAGTTGCCGGGCTCTTTTCATTGGCCTTGGATGCCCATTATCAACGGCGCTTTACCCTGCTGGGCGACATCGGCCGGGCACTAGAAAATGAGGATGAGCTTTACCTGGTTTTCCAACCACGTGTCTCCCTTGGCAGCGGCGAGTGTTTAGGAGCGGAAGCCCTGTTGCGGTGGCATCACCCAACCTTGGGAGAGGTATCGCCTGGCGAGTTTATTCCACTGATCGAAAATACCCCCATGGCAAAACCATTAACGCAGTGGGTGTTGCGTCACGCCATTCGTCAGGCGAAGGCTTGGCATCAACAAGGAGAAACACTCCAGATTTCGATCAATGTATCAGCGACCAACCTTGAGGAGGAGGATTTTGCCGTTCGGCTTTTGGATGAAATGGCGCGCATGTCACTTCCGAGTACCGCTATAGAAGTAGAACTTACCGAAAGCGCTCTGATTGGACAGGGACAGGTAGCGGCCAACCAGCTTAAGGCATTAATAGCGGCAGGATTGCGAATCGCTATTGACGATTTTGGTACCGGCTATAGCAGTCTCTCCTATCTGCATGAGATTCCTGCCCACACCGTAAAAATAGACCGCCGCTTTATCACCGAGCTTGGTCAGGACGCGCGCACCGAGACGCTGGTTAATTCCATGATTTCAATGGCCCATGACCTAGGCTACCGAGTGGTAGCCGAAGGAATAGAAAACGATATCTCCTACCGCCGCCTCATGGAACTAGGCTGCGACGAAGCCCAGGGATATTTTATCGCTAAACCACTATTGCCTTTGGTATTCGAAAAGTGGCTACATGACAGAACAGTTCAATAATGCTAATTGCCTGAGCCTCTCCAGTGGATTTGGACTCCCTCGGGTATCGTCGTTATTGCTGCGGTTCATTCTTCAAATGGCCACTTTCAGGTGAAAGAGCCTTAAGTTGGCAAGGAGCTCGATGCCAAGAGCTGGCTGCTGTTTAGCGAGGACCCAGCTGAGGATGGCCCAGTTGTTATTCGCATTGATCGTATCGAAGGTGAATGGGTTTTGATCGCCCTCGTCCGGACCTCGTGCCGCATGAAGCCATGGTCTACACCGCGAGCTTTCCCAGCGGCCACTCAATGATGTCTGCCGTGACCTACCTCACCCTGGCCGCGCTACTCACCCGCGTGCAGCCCGCGCTGAGGCTGAAGGCATACCTTTTGATTCTGGCGATATTACTGCCCCTGCTGGTAGGCATAAGCCGCGTCTATCTCGGAGTGCATTGACCGACCGATGTGCTTGCCGGCTGGACGGCTGGGGCAAGCTGGGCAGCGCTGTGCTGGATCGTGATGCGCTGGATGCAGCGACGTGGGCAGGTAGAGACAGAAGTTAGCGGGTTGGGCACTGAATAACGTGGTTCAAGCGGAGATGGGTAGCTTAATGGGTGTTGCCCTGCCGTCTGGAAGCGATGAAAACTGATTCGCCATGACGGCGCATAAGTCCCTGGGCCTAGTGTGGTTCTTCCACTAAGTACAGATAAAGAGAGTCGAACTCTCCCGCTTCCTTTAACTTTTCCCAATCAGGTACGGTTATCTGATTTTTATTACTGTGAATTAACCCATCTGCACGAAGCGCCTGGAGCACCCTATTCACATGGATAGGCGTCAGGCCTGTCGAATCCCCTAACTCCGCCTGGGTAACGGGCATAACGAACGTTGCCTCTTTAGCCAACCCTACCGCCTTAAGTCGTACCATCAGCTCGCAGAGAAGGTGGGCAATGCGACTGTACCCTTGGCGTTGCCCAGTGTTTAACAGCCACTCCCGTGTGATAGAGGCGCATACCAAGGTCTCACGCCAGAAAGCGGCGTAAAGTCGTGGATTATGCTCACAGATGTTGTGCATATCATCGTGTTCAATAAAGCCAAGCAGGCAAGGAGTAATCGAGGCAATATTCATATCCAAATACGGCAAATGCAAGCTTTGCAAATCAGGGATATCGCCCGGTATAAAAAGCGACATTATTTGACGTTTTCCTTCAGCAGTCAGCTTATAAGAACACGTAAACCCCTCAATAATAAGGCAGCATTTAGTAGGCTGATCGCTTACTTTTGATATGTCTTGTCCTGAACGAAGGGCCATTGTTTTAATCGGTAAGTTACTTATTGCCTCTTTCTCCTTATCGGTGAGAAGAAAGATACTTTCTAACTTACGGGTCATAAGGAGGTTAGGCGTGAGGAGAATGGTTTTCATAGAGGGCTCCATAATTTGCAGCTATGAAGCCGAATGCAACATTTTGCCTGCACGTCTTTCGACATTAAATATCAACAACAAGGATGGACTCCAGAGAGGAGAATAGATAGCGCTAATTTTAAATCGCTACTGGAAAGCGTTTTATGGAGAGTGCCCCACCCTTGACGCTTTAAGCTCCCTTCCATTTTAAAATACCAACCGCGGGTGTGGCGATTGTCATGCTAAATGGGCATTCCTGGCGTCACCTTGTGATCGTAATATCTACTATTGCCGGTATAGGCTGGGCATTGCCTTCTGTATGTGTAAGCGATCTCAAACACCAAAAATAAAAACGCCCCATCTAAGGGGCATATATTTATCTGACAGTGCTGGCTTGTGGCCGCCCATCCTGAGCGAGTTAATGTTTTCGAGCAGATGTCTGCTGTCAGAGCACAAGATTGATACATATTAACTAAGTAAGCAATGCTTTATTTAATAAAAAGGTATTAGTTTAATTAAAGTTAAAACCCAACACCAAAAAATCACTTACGTGGTTTATGTCTTTAAACTTTACTGACCTAACAGAACATGATTGATGAAATATTCGCCTTCACAGTCTCATACCCACATTACCGATAGAACATTTCGTTCTCATTTGGTGGCCTAACGGCAGCTGTTAACGGCTGATTACTCATTTCTGTACTGCATCTGTATTCGCTGCATTGCAGTGCAGGCAACAGAACACATAAGCGGGCGGTCGTCATTATGGACAAACGACGTCCTAGGCTGAGCCTTCGTTATCCGCCCAAAACGGACGTTCAGGCCATTCTGATATAACGTTCGCCATTACCGGCGCGCAAATGCGAAGTGCAGCTCAACGTTTACGTATTCAAGTGATTGTAGTTGTAATGTGCGTGCTGCATCCTCGCCCTCTTGCAGCCTTTAATACCATGCCTTCAGCTCAGGGAAGTCCACATTGTTCGGCAGCGAATTATCTTCGAACCAGGCTCAATGAATGGATCCTAATAGGCCTCGACAGTTCTGCTCGGTTGATTGGCAATCCATGAATCGTAAACGCTGGATTCGTCCCAATAGTGATGCATGTGAATGAAAGGAAACCATGTACACCTTGATCAAGGTTATGGTTGGAGGAGTACATTTTTCTCATGGTTAATTTTTACTTTCAGCAGTGCGACCTAACCAATATCTTGTAAGAAATTCCTTTTTCTCCCCCCTTCAGGCCTGCCATACTGCCTTGAGTCAAAAGAGATAATTGTAAGTACACCTACCAGATAGAGGAGAGACATTGATTACTTCATTGGTCAATAAATTGAGCTACTACATGACTCTCTCCAAAGAAGAAAAAAGGGTGCTGGAAACGGCGGGTACCCGAAGCATCGCTGTGGAGAAAGGAGACGTTATTATTAACGAAGGCGAGCGGCCTGAAAACGTCTATCTCATAGAAAAGGGGTGGGCATGTCGCTACAAGCTTTTGGAAAATGGTGAGAATCACATCATGGCTTTCCTGATTCCAGGTGATCTATGTGATGTGCATATCACCATTCTTGAAGAAATGGATCACTCAATACGCGCGCTTACCCCAGTAACAATGCACAAATTTCCAGCGGATGAGATACGCAATATCATGGAAAACCACCACCGACTGGCGCGAGCGCTTTTCTGGTCAACGCTGGTAGATGAAGCTGTTTTACGTGAATGGCTGGTTAATATGGGAACTCGGTCAGCCGAGGCGCGCTTGGCACATATTTTTTGTGAGATGCTGATACGTACTCGAATGGCTGGGCGTGCTGAAGATGATAATATTGAATTTCCACTGACCCAGGCGGAACTCAGTGAGTCGATGGGGCTAACCCAGGTACATATCAACCGCGTTCTTCAAAAGCTGCGCCACGAAGGCCTAGTAAAACTGGAAAAGAAACGCTTGACGATTCTTGACTGGGATCGGTTAAAGCAATTTTCACAATTTGACCCAACTTACCTGCATTGCCAAAACGTACCTGGATAGTCCTCACTGAAGAAGCCTTAAAGTTGCTGCTGTACTGATATACCGTGGGTATTCGCTGTTCGCTGCCACTTTAGTGATCTATAGAGGTTCCTAATCGCGACAAACAGCTTCTTTTTTATCCTAAGCAGTTGTTATCCAGCAAATGGGTGACCCCACGGTTAGCAACCGGATCCCAGACACCGCTTAACCTTTCTCTACCGTCTGTCCCAGCTATGCTCGATACTTCCTAACTGAGATTTCATTGATCTTAGTTTTCCAGCAACAGGTACCCTTTATGCAGTATTTCATTAAAAGCGCAGATATTGATGACGCCGTTATAATAAAAAAATTGAGGGGTTAACTTAAATTAGCAGAGAAGAAAAGATTATTAATTATGTTCCACTTCTCCATCTCAGACGTTCAGAACGGAGTAACGTACTAAAGTCTTCTGCCAAAAGCGGCCTACTAAACAAAAATCCTTGAGCACCATCGCAGGCTTGTAACTTAAGATGTTCCAACTGTGCCTGGGTCTCGACGCCCTTAGCGATAATGCGCAACGATAAATTTTGGCCAAAGTTGATGAGTGCGTTGATGAAAATGGCATTTTCCGGTTTATCAAGCATATCCTGAACAAAACAGGAGGCGATATTGACCGTATCGATAGGAAAACATTTCAAGTATCTCAGGCTGGCCTTGCCCGCTCCGAAGTCGTCGATAGCAATGCGTATCCCTAAGTGGCTCAACGCCACTAGTGTCGAAGTAGTAGTGTCGTTTTGATTATGCAAGAGACTGCTTTCGGTTACCTCTAATTCTAAAAAGTGTGTTTCTAACCCAGTCTCGGCCAATATCTCGGCAATTCGAACGGGCAATGTATTATCTCGCAGTTCAATGGCGGAAATATTCACCGCGATAGGCACGATATTGACGCCTTCAGCTCGCCACGCCTGTAGACGATGGCAGACCTCACGCAGCACCCGGTGACCAATGGGAACGATAAGTCCGCTAGTTTCCGCGACAGGTAGAAACGCCATGGGTGCCATATTGCCAACAGTTGGATTGCGGCAGCGCACCAGCGCTTCAGCACTAACCCAGTCACCGGTAGTTACATCTACCCTGGGTTGGAAATTTAGAAAGGGAGACTCTTCCTTCAAGGCCTGATGAAGTTGAGACTCAATATGGGTACGTTGGTCTCTCGTGTCATTCATGTCGGCCTTGAACAGTTGGTAGGTGTTACAACCGCTATTTTTCGCCTGATACATGGCCGTGTCAGCATTATTGAGCAACGTACGGTCATTGGTTCCGTGGTCGGGATAGAGGCTGATCCCGATACTGGCGGTAATACGCAACTCATGGTTACCGATTTGATGCGGCGCGGCTAACGCGCCAAGTATTTTCTCTGCAATTCTGACTGCATCCTGAGGCTTTTCAATTTCACTCAATAGCACCACGAACTCGTCGCCCCCCTGACGGCATATCGTGTCTGTGTCGCGGATACAGTCGCTGAGGCGAACAGCAACTGACTTTAAAAGACAGTCGCCTACTGCATGGCCAAGTGAGTCGTTGATGGGCTTGAAGTCGTCAAGGTCTAGATATATCAGAGCGACCTGATGCTGATGCCGCTTCGCCAAACCGATGGCTCGGGAAAGTCTTTCTAAAAGCAGGATGCGATTGGGCAAGCCAGTGAGTGAATCATGCTGCGCCAGATAGGCAAGCTTTAGCGATTGGGTGGGCGAATGGCAGGCATCATGAAACACGATCACCGCCCCCTGAGATCGCCATTACGATCATGGATGGGCGCTGCTGAGTCCTCTATCTCTAACTGACTACCATCTTGGCGAATCAGAATGCAATCCATGGCGAGCCCGACAGCGCGGTTCTCTTCCATGGCACGTTGGGCCGGGCTGCTAGCCGTCTTTAGTGTGTGCCCATCGACAAGCTTGAAGACCTGAGCTAAAGGCTTGCCGAGCGCATCAATGATCGACCATAACTCATAAGACCCAATGAGGCATATATGTGTCAGGTTCGAGAAAATTACCGTCGTTTATCAACATTAAGGGAGCCACATGCTTCAGCTCTGCGCGCTACCGTACGTATCGCATAATTTAAAATGAAACTATATAACACTCAGCAAAAACAAGAGGATTTAATAAGAGTAGCGGCGCGTTCCTTGCGAGGTCGAACTGGAAGATCTTACGTTAGCGGCGCCGCTTGCTCCTTGCAGCGCATAGTGCAACAACCTGTTGTATAGGCAAATCCATCGAAGCTCTAAGAATGAAACTAAAGGGTAAATAACCACATGACCATGCGTTGGCGCACACAGCGTGAGAAATTCACCCAGCGTGAACGCTTTCCAGCGGTCACTGACGGCTCCTCTACCTGTCCGAAAACTTTATGTGCGTTAGCATACAGTCCTGTGCTCCCGATATTCTATACTTATCTACGTGTATGTGAATCGGCGTACATCACCGTATAAAAATACCTATAACACATGCTCCCCAGTGCTAGTTTAAACAAGACTGCATGACGCTTGAGATAATGAGAGAGGGGTATTCAATGCTTGAACCGCGTGATTTTCAACAAAACGCGTTGCTTAGCCGACTGCCGGAAGAAGAACTGAATCGCCTATTGCCTGATCTCGAAAAGGTGACGCTGACATTGGGCCAATCGCTGGGGGAGTCCGGAGAGCTGATGAGCCATGTCTACTTTCCGGTTGATTCCATTGTTTCATTGCTTTATGTAATGGAGAACGGTGCTTCAACAGAGATTGCCGTTGTAGGCCATGAAGGCATTGTAGGCGTGTCGCTCTTTATGGGCGGTGAGACTACACCCAACCGAGCGGTCGTACAGAGTGCCGGGCACGCTTATCGTCTTAAGGGTAACTTGCTCAAAAACGAATTCTACCGCGCTGGTCCGATGCAACGGTTGCTGCTGCGCTACACCCAAGCCTTGCTAACGCAGATGGCACAGACGGCGGTATGCAATCGTCATCACAGCCTCGATCAGCAGCTATGTCGCTGGCTGCTGCTCAGCATTGATCGGTTACCTGGCAAGACATTAAACATGACTCAGGAATTGATCTCCAATATGCTCGGTGTTCGTCGCGAAGGGGTGTCTGAGTCGGCGGGTAAACTTCAGAAATCCGGTTTGATCTCCTATAGTCGTGGATGTATCACTGTAATAGACCGGGCTGGGCTAGAAGAGCGTGTCTGTGAATGCTATGCGGTCGTCAAGGAAGAGTACGACCGCCTGCTGAGCCACGAGAACGTAACAACGTAATTTAAGCCCCTAAATCAAGGCAACAAGCCTAACCGCAAAAATGTATTAGCGCGTTGTGTACGCTAGCGAGCCGACGCGTGAAGTATCCATTGTTATTATGTAAAACTAACGTTAGAAGTTTTTCTAATGATGGTTTTGCAGCCGACATTGAAATGATTATTACCTTCATTGTGCCGATTGCCAGGTTCTT
>NZ_PJBT01000037.1:0-17425 GCF_002836035.1 Halomonas sp. MES3-P3E
ATTCAGGGAAAAGACTATTCGAAAGATCTAGTCTTAACGACTGCGCTACCTGCATTTTTAGTATCTGATCTCCTCAAGTGTCCTAATCTGCCCTCTCTACCTTCTGTCGCTATTAATGTCCTGAAGATTGCACGCACAGAGCACCCTTCGGTAAGCGAGTATGCCAACGCCATTGAGCGTGATCCAGCCTTAACCATGCGGATCATTACACTTGCGAACAGTGCCTTTTTCTCGCGTACCCACATTAAAGTGCACACGTGCCATGAAGCGGCTGCCCGCCTGGGGTTAGATGCCACACTGGCAGCAGTAATGAGTTTCAGCCTACTTCAAAACAGGGCGGTCGATACCCATTATCAGCGTGTATGGATGCGCTCGATCATTGCCTCGTTAGCCGCACGACACCTTGCCATTCATCTCTGCGCCGACATGGCAGGACCTGTTTTTACGGCAGCCTTGCTTCAAGACATTGGCATTATTGCCTTGCGTGCAACTTATCCTATAGAAAGCAGCCATTTATATTCTGAAGCCGCCCTATCACATCGGCAGTTAGCAGAATCAGAGCAACGGCTTTTTGGCTGCGACCACTCTCAAGTAGGTGCTTGGATTGCCGCTAAATGGGGAGTTCCAACACCTCTTGCCCAACGTATCTGTGATAGCCACGGTGAATACGACATTGCCGCCCCGGACATGGTATGTATTCAGTTATCTGGCCCCATTGCCGATGCCTGGCTCTCTTCAAACCCAGCGCAATCATTAGTCACTGTGATAAGGGAATTTGAAACCTATCGGGGCACCCACACGATCTCTTTGCGGCATTTATTAGAAAATATTCAGCAGCAGTTACCGGCGTTGGCTGACATGTTGCAAATGTCAGCCCCTCCGCTACAAGATAACGAATCGCTGCTTGCTGAGGCGCAACAACTACTATTTCGGCAGACGTTACAGCTCAATGCGCGTCTTGAGATGCAACAGGCGGAACTCGCTTCGTTGCGTCAACGACAAGATGAGCTAGAAGAGCGCTCGCGAACCGATACGCTCACAGGCCTTGCGAACCGTGCCTGGCTGGAAGTGCAGATGCAAAAGCGTTTTGCCCTGTGTCAGCAACAGTCTCGCATCATGTCAGTTGTATTTATTGACCTGGACCATTTCAAAAAACTGAACGATAAGTACGGGCACCAAATGGGCGACCAAGTGCTCGAAAAATTCGGCAAGACGCTTCAAGCGTTAATTCGCGAAGGTGACTTGGCTGGCCGCTGGGGCGGTGAGGAATTTTTGATCATTTTACCTGATGAAAACGCCAAAGCTGCCCATGTTTTCGCAAAGCGAATTGTCGAGCGTTTAGAAAAAATCCCAATGGGTCGTGATGGCAATGTTCCCATCCATGTCTCCGTCTCTATTGGTATTGCCTGTTTAAATGATGGCGGGTTTGGCAGCGCAGGCGAGCTAATTGATGCGGCTGATAAAAGCATGTATTTCATCAAGCGCACAGGGCGCGGCGGCATAGCCGTGTATGGCGAGCGCGGCGCACCGATTACGCCTATTGATAACTAGTCTGGCGTTTGCGATTAGTGCCTTTCCTCAGTAAAAAGAGCAGCCTATGCTGGAACTTCATCAGGTCCATAAAACCTATACGACACCTCAAGGCCCGCTAAAAGTACTCGACGATGTCTCCCTTCGCTTGGCACCTGGCCAAAGCCTCGCATTGATGGGCGAATCGGGAAGCGGCAAATCCACTCTCCTCCATCTTGCTGCCGGTTTGGACCTGCCCGATCAGGGCAGTATCACACTCGCGGGACAGAACGTATCGACGCTAGCCGAACCCGACCGCGCCAAGCTACGCCGCGAAAAATTGGGCTTAGTATTTCAGCAATTTCACTTAGTCCCCAGCCTAACGGTCATCGACAATCTGCGCCTTCAGGCGCGTCTGGCCAACCGTAACGATACCGACTGGACAGCCTATTTAATCGCACGGCTGGGGCTAGAGGGGCTGGAAAAACGTTACCCAGAACAACTTTCCGGCGGGCAACAACAACGCCTGGCCATTGGCCGCGCTTTAGCCCCGCGCCCGCCGCTGTTACTAGCCGACGAACCGACGGGCAACTTGGATGAAACCACCGCTGGTAAAGTGCTTGAACTGCTATTAAGCCTTGTCCGCGAAACCCAGTGCGCTCTACTCGTTGTCACCCACAGCTTACAAGTAGCCGCACCGCTAGATCGCTGCCTGCGCTTGCGCCACGGCCAGCTGATTAACACCGTGACATGATCAAGTCTCTGCCCACGGTGGTGGCAACGCTGCTTGCCCACTACCGACGTCATCCAGGCCAATTAGCCATGCTACTACTCGGCCTGTGGGTAGCTAGCGCTCTATGGAGTGGCATTCAAGCCATCAACGCCACGGCTCGCGACAGCTACGCCCGCGCCGATGCCATGTTTGATACCCAGTTAGATCAGCTTGAGCGATGCGATGGCGCTCCCCTCACTCGTGCGGACTATCACGCCCTACGCCAAGCGGGCTTGCCCGTTTCGCCCATGCTAGAGGGTGAAGTTGTCACTCAAGATGGCACCCGGCTAACATTGATCGGCATTGATCCGCTGACCCTTGCCAGTGATAACCCGCTGGCCCAAGCAGACTCCTCGGGATCGTTAACCGACTTCCTGACACCGCCGTGGCAAACGCGTGCAGCCCCCGACACCTTAACGGCCACCACTACCCTGGCGAACGGCAAGACACTCCCGCCGCTCGTCTCAGCGCCAGTGCTACCGCCGGACACGCTGATGATGGATATCGCCGCCGCCGCACGGCTACTTGAGAGCGGTGAAGAAATCACGCGCCTTGTGGCCGCGCCGGGAGCACTGGGGGAAGCGCCGGTCGGATTAACGCTCACCCGTGCCACACGCATCGCCACCCCCGGCCAACTTACCGAAAGTTTTCACTTAAACCTTACGGCGTTGGGGCTACTCGCTTGGGTCGTAGGGCTATTTATCGTGCAGGCCGCGCTAGGTTTGGCTTTGGAACAACGCTTGGGCATGCTGCGTACCCTACGAGTACTGGGGGTCTCAGGGCGTAGTCTGATTCTAGCGCTCGGCGTAGAACTCATCCTGCTTGGCCTGATAGGTGCCGCTGCTGGCATCGCCAGCGGTGTATGGCTGGCACGCCTATTACTGCCCGATGTAGCGGCCACCCTAGGCTCACTGTATGGCGCAGGCGTTGGTAGAGAGCTCAACTTACCGTGGCATTACTGGGTCGGCGGGCTAGCGGTTAGCCTTGGTGGGCTACTGCTGGCGGGCGGCGGCGTGCTGTGGCGCGCTGCACGCTTAAACATGCTGGAATTAGGCCAGATGCAGGCTTGGCGAAGTGGTTACCGTCGACAGTTAATGTTGATGAGTATCGGCGGCGCTTTCGCAGTGGGCGTTGCGCTAGCTTTGTATATTTGGCTTCGCTTTCAGCCCCCAGGCGATGGCTTAGTGGCAGGCTTTGCGCTGGTTGCCGCGTTACTTCTGGCCAGCGCACTGTGGCTCCCCCCCTTGCTAGCCCTCGTATTGAAAGTGCTGACACATCTCGCCCGACGACGCCCGCTAGTTCATTGGGCACTGGCGGATATGCAGCTTCAGCTACCCAAGCTCTCGCTTGCCATGATGGCCCTACTCATCGCCCTGGCGACCAATCTAGGGGTCGGCAGTATGGTCGGTGGTTTTCGTCTCACCTTTTTAGAGTGGCTGGATCAGCGCTTAGTCGCCCCCCTCTATTTGAATGCCCCCGCCGAGCAATATGCAGACATTGATATTTGGCTGGCTGATCAACCTGACGTATCAGAGCGCCTGCTCACTCGGCGAAGCGAGGCCGTTCTTGAGTCCATCATTACGTCCGACGGCAGTCGCACTTTAGCCACCCCTGTCGAGCTTTATGGCATTACGCCAGGCGAATCTTTGACACCTCACTGGCCGCTCCTGACGACCCAGCTGGACCGTGACACTGCCTGGGCAGCCTTTGAGCATGGCGCGGCTTTTATTAACGAACAACTCGCTACTGCTGAGAATCTTTCCCCCGGCGACCAGCTAAACATTCGCGCGCCGGGCTCCAATGAAGCGCTGACCATCGCCGCGACTTACCCTGATTATGGCAATCCCAGCGGGCAGATTCTCATGGCATCGCCCCAGCTTGCCGCACGCTTTGATGCCCCGCCAAGCTCGATGGGCGTGGTGCTGCATGCCAACGCCGATGTGGATGCCCTGCGTGAAGCACTTACCGAGCGCTTTGGCCTGGGCAGCGATGCCCTTAGCGATCAACGCGAGATCAAGCGCATCGCCACCGAGATTTTCGAGCGCACCTTTACTATTACCCGTGCCCTGAATGTACTGACCTTAGCGGTAGCAGCCCTGGCGCTGCTGGCCAGCCTGC
This sequence comes from Halomonas sp. MES3-P3E, assembly GCF_002836035.1. NCBI lineage: Bacteria > Pseudomonadati > Pseudomonadota > Gammaproteobacteria > Oceanospirillales > Halomonadaceae > Halomonas > Halomonas sp. MES3-P3E. The sequence continues at coordinate 4,400 of NZ_PJBT01000037.1, forward strand.
TTGCCCAGGCCCGCAGCCGACGCCAACAGCTAGCACCGCTCTGGGCGCTGGGTATTCCTAGGGCACAGCTGGCCCAGCTTAGTTTGGTACAGCTGGGGGGTGCGGCATTGGTCACCGGCCTGCTGGCACTGCCACTGGGTATCGCGATCACCTGGGGCTTGGTGGCGATCATTAATGTGGCTGCCTTTGGTTGGCGCCTACCGCTCTATCTATTCCCTTGGGAAATGGCTGTCACCTTAGCGACCGCGGTTGCCGTGGCGCTGTTATCTGCAGCACTGCCTGCGCTGCGCTTTTGGCGTGTCTCACCGCGCACGTTACTAGCAGAAGAGGCCAATCAGTGAGCCAAAATCAATGAGCTTAAGTCGACTGCAAAACTTCCGTCTTCTACTGGCGTTTACCGCGACGCTGATGCTTTACGGCTGCAGTTCAGAAGAATCAACGTCTTCTGCTAACACAGGCTTTGCCGGGCTGGGCCAGGAGGCTGATGGCTTTCAACATGCCGAGCCAAACCAGTTGCTTACGTTTCCAACGGATCACGCAGCACACCCGGATTACCGTATCGAGTGGTGGTACTTAACTGCCAACTTAGAAGATGCCTCTGGCGAGCCATTTGGCCTGCAGTGGACACTTTTTCGTCAAGCGTTAATACCGCCCAGCGAGCGCCCTGCTCCCACACCCTGGGCGGCTGACCAGCTCTGGATGGCCCATATGGCAATCTCCCAGGGGGAACAGCACGAAGTGGCCGAGCGCTTCGGGCGCAGCCACTCTCAGGCCGACCTGAGCGTCCACCAGGATAGCCAAGCAGGCATCATCTCTAGCCCCTTTCATGCCTGGTTAGATGATTGGCAGCTTAAAGCGAGTGGAGAAGCTGGCAGCGACGCTTTTAGCCCTCTAACGCTCACCGCCTACAGCGGCGAAGGCAAGTCGCGCTTTGGCTACATGTTAACGCTTACCGCCCAAGGGCCACTGGTTTTGCATGGGGAACAAGGGTTCAGCCAGAAAGCCGCCAATGGCCAAGGCTCAATGTACTATAGCCAGCCCTTCTGGCAGATAGACGGCAATGTCACCCTTAACGGCGAGACCAAAGCTGTCAGCGGGCGAGGCTGGCTCGATCGGGAATGGAGCAGCCAGCTACTCGATGCCCGTCAGTCAGGCTGGGATTGGCTATCGCTGCATTTTAACGACGGTCATAAGCTGATGGCGTTTCAGCTACGTGGCGGTGGTGACAACACGGATCAAGAGCAAGGCGCTGACTATCGCTCGGGCACCTGGATTACCCCGCAAGGTGAACCCACTCCATTAGCAAATACCGACATCATCATGACGCCGCTGGCAACGTCGTCTGTGGCCGGGCGCGACATTCCCACCCGCTGGCGACTGGCAGTGCCTTCAGCGGGCGTCGATATCATCGTTGAAGCGCCCTACGCCAACCGCTGGATGACCACCAGCGTGCCGTACTGGGAGGGCGAAGTGGAGATCAGTGACCGCGCCAGCGGCGAACCGCTTGGCGAGGGTTATCTGGAAATGACAGGATATTAATAAGCAAGTGGCGTAATTTATGCTGCTCTTTTAAGCAGCCATGTCACTCGGCGCTCTCTGCGATAAAGGCAGCTAGATTAGCAATATCATCATCCGATAAATTGGTAGCATTGGGGATCATCAGAAAGGAGTTTGATCCCACCTTTTCACCGGCCCGGTACGTTTCAAGGCGGGAGGTAATATACTCCGCATCCCGACCGCTCAGTGATGGAAAGCTAGCCATTCCCTTCCCGTTTGGTCCGTGACATTGGGCACATGCGTCAGCAAATAGCGCTTCTCCGGCGGACTTATCTGCCGCCTGACCCGTTGTCGACCCCATCGCCAGCGCCATCGTAATAATGAAAAACAGCGATACCTTCATAGTGACCTTTTCCCAGTAGAGTGGTCTTGATCAAAAAGCATGAGTTGGTTTGGGTGAGAACGCAGCCGCACTGAGCTATGCCAGGAGCTATGCCAGTGCGGCTGCCATTAGCTTATTCCGGAGTGATGCGGTAAATGCTGCCTTCATCAACCGCCGTATAAAGATCACCCTCCGGGCCCAGCACCACCGAACGGAAGCGAGCAGCTCCCATGGGCACCGGCATTTCGGTAACGTCATTGACCGAAAGACCATCCTCCGCGATATCAATCAGGTTAATACGCTGCCCCACCGGCGTACCTCCAAAGCCAATGCCCATAAAACCAACAACCAGACGGCCGTCCCAATCGCCCCACTGCTCGCCGACTAGAAACTCGGCAGACGAGATACCCTGAGAAAGCCCATCGTTTTTCCAAGCAGGCTGCATAGCGTCAGGGTAGGTTTCGGTGTCGGTCACCGGCATATAGGCCGCCCGCTCTTTTGGATCCATCCCCTCGGTCTGATTGGGCTCATAACCGCAATAATCGTCCGGGCAGTCGCCACGGCCCGCCATGTTCGGTTTCGGATCCCAGCCACTATTACCACCATTGACCAGCGCATTGATCTCATCCGAATGCCAGGGGCCGTGCTCCGTCACGATGGGCTGCCCTGTATCAGGGTGGAAGGTGATGCCCTGTACGTTACGGTGACCATAGGTATAGATACGTGGATCGAAGCCCTCAGGCGGTTCGTTACCCTCGGCAGCCTCGCCATCCCGGTCAATACGCAGCACCTTGCCACCAAGAAGCTCCGGTGACTGCGGTATCTCACTGTTATGATTATCGCCAGTGGTCACATAAAGGTAGCCATCCTCGGGGCTGAAGCGGATACGTCCGCCATTGTGTGCGCCAGCATCGCCGAACGGGTGATCGGTGGCGGCGGGCTTGTAAGGAATATCCTCGACAATGTCAGTGCGATCCGATACCTCAGTGAAATCACTGTTTACCGTCATGCGCTGCACACGGTTAGTGCGTGGCTCAGACATGTTGGAGGCAGAGTAAACGTAGACCGTGCGGTTTTCGTCAAAATCGTGGTCGATTGCCACACCGTTCATCCCGGCCTGACCCTCGCAGACAAGATCATCGGCGGTGGTGGCATACTCCTCCGTGCCTTCCATGCCTAGCAGATGCTCTACCTCACCATCGGGGAGCCGCACCGAAAGCCCAAGACAGCGTTCGGTATAAAACATCGTCCCGTCGGGCAGAAAGGCCATATCCCAAGGGTTTTCAAGACCGGTTAACACCTCAGTCTGGCTGAGTTCAGGCTCATTGGCAGTCGCAATGGCGGGTAAGCCTATGATCACCGCAGAAGCGATGAACGCAGATAGCGGCCGCAGAACGGGTTTATGGGACATTGAAGGCACTCCTTCCTAGCGTTGTTTGTAATTGTTATCCATTTTGCCATGGGCTTATTTAGTTTAGATCGGCAACCATGGCGGTCAATATTTACCGTGAACCAAGTTTCTAATCAGCACATTGCGAATTGAGCAATCCCCATTGTGGGGAGTGAGGAGGAGACAATTCACCAATGGAGATCAAAAACCGCACCCTGTGTATAGCGAATGTCGCTTTATGACAACCAATGTCTGCACACCGCGACACACTAGTAAGCGAATAAACTGCTGACTAGAGAGCACGCCATGAATCGCAATGTCATTCTCACCTGTGCCGTTACCGGCGCAGGGGATACTACCGCCAAAAACCCCAGCGTTCCCGTGACACCCAAGGCCATCGCGGCCTCCTGCATTGAAGCTGCTCGCGCCGGGGCAAGCATCGCGCATATCCATGTTCGCGACCCGGAGACCGGCGGCATCAGCCACTCTTCTGAGCAGTTCCGCGAAGTAATGGAGCGCGTTCGCGAGGTCGATGTGGATATCGTCATGAACATCACCGCGGGCGGCGGCGGCGACTGGATACCCGATGCCACAGACCCCACTCGCGGCGGCCCCGGCACCGATATCCAAACGCCCGCCGAACGTCACGCCCCTGTCGGCGAGCTGCTCCCCGAGCTGTGCACGCTGGATTGCGGCAGCCTCAATTTTGGCGACATGGTTTACGTCAACCCGGCTGACTGGCTGCGTGAACACGCCCGCCTTGTTCAAGCCGCAGGCGTTAAGCCGGAGCTGGAGTGCTTTGATCTGGGCCACGTCTGGTTTGCCCGCCAGCTTCAGCAAGAGGGCTTGATCGATGGCGACCCGCTCTATCAGCTCTGCCTGGGTATTCCCTGGGGCGCCGAAGCAGACACCGAAACGATGTTGGCCATGCGTAACAAATTACCCACCAACGCTAACTGGGCTGCGTTTGGCATTGGTCGCCATCAAATGCCCATGGTTGCCCAAGCCGTGCTGCTAGGTGGCCACGCTCGGGTCGGGTTGGAAGATAACCTGTTTTTAGAGAAAGGCGTGCTGGCCAACAACGGCCAACTGGTCGAGAAAGCGTCGACCATCATTGAAAACCTCGGCGCCCGAGTAATGACACCGGCAGAAACCCGGGCACATCTGAAGTTACGTAACCCGTCAGGAGGTGACGCATGAGCCGCTTAGCCGTGATTGGTACTGGCGTGATTGGCAACGGTTGGATTGCCCGCGCCCTAGCTCAAGGGTGGGACGTCGTCGCTTTTGATCCAGATTCCCACGCGCCTGCGCGCACCCAATCGTTTATCGACAATGCCTGGTCTTCGTTAACTCAGCTAGGCCTTGCGCCCGGTGCTAGCCCTGAGCGGTTAACCTTTGCGACCACGATCGAAGAGGCCGTGAACGGCGTTGACCTGATTCAGGAGAACGTGCCCGAGCGTCTACCGCTAAAGCAAGAAATTTTAGCCGCTATCGATGCTGCCGCCGCACCGGACGTCATCATTGGCTCGTCGACTTCCGGCTTCAAACCCACGGACCTGCAGCAGCAGTGTCGGCAAGCACCTGGGCGTGTGATCGTCGCTCACCCCTTCAACCCGGTGTATTTGCTGCCATTGGTAGAGCTTGTTGGCGGTGAGGCCACCCAGCCCGCCCAAATCGCCAGCGCCCAAGAGTTGTATCAGTCGCTCGCCATGCGGCCGTTGGTGGTGCGCCGTGAAATAGAGGGCCATATCGCCGACCGCTTGATGGAAGCGCTGTGGCGTGAAGCCTTGCACTTGGTCAACGATGGCGTGGCCACCACAGAAGAGATCGACGCGGCGGTGGTTTACGGCTGCGGGCTCCGCTGGCCATTGATGGGCACCTTTTTAACCTTCCACTTGGCGGGCGGCGAGCCTGGCATGCGCCATATGCTGGAGCAGTTTGGCCCCGCGTTAAAACTACCCTGGACCAAACTGGAAGCCCCAGAACTCACCGACGAACTCATCGACAAAGTGGTCGAAGGCTGTGAGCATCAGGCCGCGGGGCGTTCAGTGGCCACGCTGGACCGGCGCCGGGATGACTTTTTAGTCGAGCTGCTGGAAGTAGTGCAAAAATACTGGCCGGAAGCCGAAGGTCTAAAGGGGCGCATTTAATGAACATCCATGAAACCCACGTCGCCCCCGAGTGGGTCGACTACAACGGGCACATGAACGACGCGGAGTACGCCCGCGTCTTTTCCCAGGCCTGCGAAGCACTGATTGACCAGATAGGCTTAGACGAAGCAGGCCGTGAGCACTATGGCTACACGATCTATACGCTGGAAACCCACCTCTGCTATCGCCGCGAGGCGCACCAAGGTCAGCCGCTCAATATTGACCTAACGCTGCTCGATAGCGATGCAAAACGCCTGCACGTGTTTTTCGCCATGTTCGATGACGAAGGCAACCTGCTGGCAACCAGCGAACAGATGCTGATGGGCATGAAGCAAGCTTCCGGGCGACCAAGCCCGTTTCCCGAAGCGGTCGCAAATCATGTGGCGGCACTGCCACGGGCAGAGAGCGATGCCTGGCCGGAGCTTGCTGGCCGCACCATCGGTATTCGACGCTGAGGGTGACATCAAAGATGAACGTAGACGCCTTTATTCAACGCTTTAGCGCAGGGCTGGCCATGATGGAGGAACTGCCCTTGCCTCAATCGCGGCGTGCCTACGATAAGCTTTGTCGCACCGTCGCCCCACCCGACCCGGCAGGAATGCGGATCGACAATAGCATTTGTGAGGGTGTTAGCGTGCGCCGCTTTATCCCCCAACGGCGAACGCCAGGCTGCGTGCTGTTTATCCATGGCGGCGGTTTTACGATCGGCTCAGCGGAGAGCCACCACGGCCTCGCCGCCAGCTTGGCACAAACCCTTGAGCGTGAAGTGGTGAGCGTTAACTATCGGCTGGCGCCAGAGGTGGCTTACCCCGCCATGTTGGCAGACTGCCAAGCGGTGTTAGAAGCGATTCATCCTGTTGCGCTGGTGGGTGACAGCGCGGGCGGACGACTGGCTATCGACCTTGCCCATCAGCTTAATGAAGCACCGCCGCTCGGATTGATCTACCCACCGGTCGGCGAACTTTCAACTAGCTGCCTTGGGGAGGAAGCACCACTACTGTCACGCAGCGATGTGCTCAGTATTCGTCAACAGTGCCCTGAGATTATCGCCACCCAGCGGGATTGTAGCCCTCCTGCGAGCAGCATCGAAGTGCTCACCGTGGAGCACGACCCGTTAACGCGGCCTGTCGAAACGGCGGTGGTGCTCTGGCAGCAAGCGGGGGCGTCCATTGGCTACCGCTGTGCGCCGCAGATGGTACATGGCGCGCTTCACGCCCACACTCAGCTACCCGACATGAGTGCCGCTTGGCAGGACTTTTGCCACACACTAAAACGGCGCCTTAATCATTAAGGCGCCGTTTCGTCGTTCAGTTCGTAAAAAACGTGCTTTTAAGCGTCGAGCTATTAAGAGCCGAGCTATTAAGAATCAAACTGGGCCCGCACTTGCTCAATAGCGGATTTGCCATCGCGGGTTTCAACACCGTCTAACCATTCGGCAACGGTATCCAGGTTGTTACCAATCCACTCGTTCGCCACTTCATCCGCCGGGCGCTCTTCGTAGCTGTACTCGTGCACCCACTCGTTCTGGTCCTCGATCGCCACCACGTATTGCGACAGGAAGCGGTGCACCTGTGGTGCCTCATCGGCAAGGCTTGCCGGGGTAATAGTCCACACGGTGCTTTCAATGGATGCCACGCCCGCATCATCGCTGTCGGCTAAATAGGCTAAATCAAAGCTCACGTTCATCCAGTGAGGTTCCCAGCCGACAAACGTGACCCATTCCTCGTCAGCCATTTTTTGCTCCGCCTGGGCAAGCATGGCCGAGGTCGAGCTTTCACGAAGCTGCCAATCCCCCAGACCTGCCAGGTCGTTATCGATGGCATTGAGAATGGCGTCGTTAATGCCCGTGCCCGCTTCAATGCCCTGGATTTCGCCATCGAAGCGGTCATGGTGCTCAGCCAATTCAGCGACCGTAGTAACACCCGCATCGTAAACATACTGGGGAACCACCAACCCGGAATTGGCCCCGCTGATATTGGACACCACTTTTTCGACTTTACCGTCGGCCACTAGCGGCTCAACCATATCTGTCTGTACTGGATACCAGCCACCCAGATAGATTTCCAGGTCATTGCGCGCCAAGCCTTCCAAAATAACGCTAACCGCTAAATCTTGCTGGCGGGTTTCGTAACCCATGCTCTCCAGCAATTGAGCAGCAATTTCGGATTTTACCGTGACCCCAGGCCATGGCGGCACGCCTAAACGCAGCTCATCAAGCTCTGCCATGGCAGGCGTGGCAGCAAATGCAGCGAGTAAAAAACCCGCTTTTAGCGACAACGACTTGGTGGTGTTAGAGCGAGTAGTGACAGACATCATATGGCTAAACCTCTTATTAGTTGGGTTTAGTTAGTATGCGCGGCTGCCTCCCAACTACTAGGCACTAAGCGACGCTTGTCCGACATTACACGACACCATTGAGCCTTAAACGCTTTTCTCCCGCACCTGCCGGGGCGAATAGCCGTAATGGGTACGAAACGAACGCGCAAAGCTGGAAGACGAACTAAACCCGCAGGCTAACCCCACCGCCAATACGGCTAAATCGGTCTCCGCTAACAGCCGCCGGGCGCGCTTGATGCGTAGCTGCAAGTACCACTGCCGCGGGGTCTCGTTGAGCTCTTGCTCGAATAAGCGCTGAAGCTGGCGGACCGATACCTCTACCCGGCTCGCGACCTCTTCGAGGGAAAGCGGCTCTTCAAGGTTCTGCTCCATCAGCGCCACCGCCTCGACCACACGCCGGTTGTGGGTGCCAAGGCGTTTCACCAGCGCCATGCGCTGCTGGTCGCTGCGAGTGCGGATTCGGTCATGGATGAGTTGCTCAGACACATCGATGGCCAGCTTCGCGCCATGCCGGCGCGCGATCACCTCAAGGGCCATATCCATGGCCGCCGCCCCACCCGCACAGGAGAAGCGCCGCTCCCCCAGCTCATACAGCTCATCCGTGGTCTCAATACCCGGAAAGCGTTCACGAAATGCAGGCAAACTCTCCCAGTGCAGCGCCACCCGCTCGTGTTTTAGCAACCCAGTGGCCGCGAGCAAAAATGCCCCGGTATCAATACCGCCCAAGCAGCAGCCCGCTTGATCCAACTGATGAAGCCAGGCCATTAATGGTCGAGTGAGATGGGCTTCCGGCGTAAACCCGCTGCATACCGCCAGCGAAGGCAAGTGATGGACATCCGCCGTTGCTTGATCCGCCATCAGCGTCATACCGTTAGATGCCGTCACCGGCCCACCATCAGCGCTGATCAAGGTCCAATCGAACAGCGGACGGTTGGCAATGCGATTAGCGATCCGCAGCGGCTCTACCGCCGCAAAGAATGCCATCATCGAATACTGGGGCAACAATAAAAAGCCCACCATTTCCGGTAGTGGGCCTGTATAACTAAGACGCATATTCGTGCTCGATATCAGTCATGGAAAGCGTTCATTGACATCCTCCGACCACTAAATCAGAGATGATAGTGGCGGATTCCCAAGTTGTTACCTTCCTGGTTCCTGCTTCGGTGTTCGCCGCCTTCAATACCTTGGCATTGCCGGTCTGACACAAACTCCACAGGCGTAAATTCCCGAATGCCCTTCGGTATTTACTTCAACTCTCGGCACCGGCTAACAACGCGGTGCCTGCTTGTAGAATATTGCGGGCGGCATTGAGGTCACGATCAATGCCTTGGGTGCCGCAGTCTGGGCAGTCCCAGGTGCGGACATTCAGTGGTAGTGAGGCCATCACAAAGCCACAGCCATAACAGCGTTTGCTGCTGGGGTACCAGCGGTCGATTTGGACGAACTGCCGTCCCGCCCAGGCCGCTTTATAGTCAAGCTGGCGCACCAGCTCGCCCCAGCCAACATCGCTTATGGCTTTGGATAGATGTCGGTTTTTGACCATATTCTTAACCTGCAAACTCTCCGCCGCGATCACTTGGTTCTCGTTGACGATCTGGCGGGTGAGTTTATGGAGGTGGTCAAGCCGACTACCGGCAATTTTAGCGTGGCATTTAGCAACCTTTAGCCGCGCCTTGGCGCGGTTGTTGGAGCCTTTTTGCTTGCGGCTCAATTGCCGCTGCGCCCGCGCCAGCTTGCGGGCATAGCGCGCCGTATGACGCGGATTATTAACGCGCTTTCCGTCACTGGTGACGAATAAATCTTTCAGCCCAAGATCAATGCCCACCATCTTCGGCGTGATCGGCAGGGTGTCGGCCTCCACTTTGCACAGACAGCTAACGAAGTAGCGACCAGCCGCGTCTTTGGATACCGTAACGGTGCTAGGGGTAGAAGGTAGATCGCGGCTCCAGCGAATGTTCAGCGGTTCGCTGCACTTGGCCAGCGTGATCTGTCCGTCACGGTACGAAAATGCCGAACTAGCAAAGGTGGCGGATTGGCGATGCTTTTTGGATTTAAAGCTCGGATAGCGAGCCCGCTTGGCAAAGAAGTGTTTGAACGCCATTTGCTGATGCCGCAGGCATTGCTGCAACGGCACCGAACTGACGTCGGCCAGGAACGCGGTGTCAGGCTGCTTTTTCAACTGCGTTAGAAATGCGCTAGCGTCATTGTAGCCGATCTTTTCCTGACGCTGATAGAACGCATCGGTGCGATAGCGCAGCACCGCGTTCCAGACAAACCGCACGCATCCAAACGTCCGTGCCAGCAAGGTTGCCTGCTCGGGCGTGGGGTAAAAGCGGTATTTGAAAGCGCGTTCGGTTTTCATTTCTTACAACTTATATGCATTTATGTAAGATCGCAAGCATTAGAAACAAGGCGTCCTTTCGGACGCCGTGCTATCCATCTACGCCCAAAACGTGCCTTGGATGGGGTGCTCCGCGCTTTTCAATAAAGCCCTAGTCGTTGTCGAGCCGCTCCATACGGTATAGCCGCCACTGGTTCTCGACCCGGCCATCCGGCAAGTGGCAATAGCGTCCGGTACCCAACCACATGGCAGCCTCCTGCTATCAACATTAAAGCGTGTAGCCATCCACTTTAATCCTGCACGGCATTAGTAACCACCTTACCTGCACTATTTGGCGTTTGCTGATGTCGACAATGGTAGCTAGGCTGTAGCTAGCAACATCGACGTACAAGCATTGTCGATGGCTATTCGCAATACTTAATTCATAAGGAGAGTGAAGCTATGTCCAGCCCTGAACATAAGCAAAAGATCTGGAAGATGATCAAAGACATTAAAGTTGGCATGCTCGTTACGCTGGATCACGATATGCCGCGAGCTCGGCCGATGCACTTAGTGCAGGAAGAGTATGATGGCACCCTGTGGTTCTTTACTCGCCGCAGTGCTGAAAAAGTGTTTGAAACCAAGAGTGATCATGATGTTTGTCTCAGTTTTTCTGATCAGGAAGATGGCGTGTACGTTTCGCTTTCGGGCAAAGCCAACCTGATCGATAACCGTGATCTGATCGAAAAATACTGGAACCCTTTCGTCGGCGCTTGGTTTCCTGAAGGCAAGGATGATCCAGACGTCGCACTGCTTGAAGTTAAAGTCCAGATGGGTGAGCACTGGAAAGCCAAAGAGAGTAAAACCTTTCAGCTCTATGAGATCGCCAAAGCTAATCTCAAAAAGGACGCCACTCCAGACCTAGGCGAGAATGAAAAATTCGGTGGCTAACCTCCTTACCAAGAAGCGCCCTACTGCCGGGGCGCTTTTCAGCCTAATGCTTGTCATGCTCATGGGCTCAAATAGCGCATGGGCAACTGACGAATCCCAGAGCGATAAGGCCAGCGTGCAAGATCAGTGTGAACTCACCGATCAAGAGCGGGAAATGCTCACGCTGATTAACGAGGCGCGCAGCCAGCAGCGGCAATGCGGCGATCAACGGTTTGAGGCCGTGGGATCGTTAGTTTGGAGCTGCAAGCTGGAAGCAGCGGCCAAGAGCCACTCCCAGGACATGGCCGAGAATGACTACTTTAGCCATACAGGCCCGGATGGCGCGGGAATTGAGCAACGCGTCAATAATCAGAATTACGCATGGCAAGCCGTGGGTGAAAATATCGCCGCTGGCCATACCTCGGTGTCCGCAGCAGTGGAAGGCTGGCTAGAGAGTCCCGGCCATTGCCGCAACATCATGAATGACGCCTTTACCGAGATGGGCATGGCGAAAGCCAAAGATTCAGAATCGCGCTATTCAATCTACTGGACACAAACACTCGGCAACCCTCGCTAAGCACACACGAGTCAATTACTGGCCGCCTCCTAACCCACCATAGTGGACGGCCGTAATCGCATTTTTAGGCGAGCCATCTACCAGTTTGGTGCTGTAGGTGAGGTACACAAAAGTCTGCGTTTCGGTATCGTGCATCCGGACAACGCGCATATTTTTGAACAGTGCCGAGCGCCGCTGTGTAAAAATTACTTCTTGCTCATCTACCTCAGCGGGGTCAAACACAATCTCCCCCGTCTGCCGACACGCTACGCTAGCTTCACTCGCCTCCTCAGCAAGCCCTACCGCGCCCGAGATCCCACCAATTTGAGAGTAGGAAAGATAGCAGGAGATGCCCTGCACTTTCGGATCATCGAAGCGCTCCACTTCGATCGTATTGTTCGGGCCAAGCAGCTTGAACTCGGTTCGCACGCTACCGATGTGAGCATCCTGAGCGAGCAGCGCGGGTGGGAACAATGCAGACATAAGAATGAGCGCCCTGAAAGTGGCGCGTTTAGAAAAAAACATGGTTAGCTTCCTTTGCAATAATTAGCCTAATGGTGGGCAGGAGAGGAGTATGTCTGAGGCAACATAAAATGCTTCCTTATAGTATTTAGATAACGGGGGCTGACCTTACCGTGGTCTGCGTATACCACTCCAAGTGCCATAAATACTATGACGCACAAAGCCCCACTCTCCCCAGAAAACATCCATGTTATCCTTTGGAACGCTAAATAAAAAATAGCCACCATTATTACTGAGCGACCACTGCCCTGTGATGGAAATCGCGTCTTGCCCACTGCTGTACTGTATATTGAAAAGATCTCCAACGGCTTCACTGCCAGCCAACCGGTAAGCACCTCTACTGCCTTTAAAATCCACACGTGCTCGAACATGACTGCCATCGTCAGTTGTATAACTCGTATCCCAGGAGCTTTCATGAAGCCGCGGGAACTTCGCAGTGGGTGGCGGCATCATCATTTTTATTGAACTTGGCCGTACGTCTGTAGCTGGGTTAATTTCGTTGTCAGTCTCAATCAAGCAGAGAAAATGTTCTTGCACACACACAGGGGGAGGCTCAAACATTTCGCCAATAGTCGGTAAATTGCTTGGCGGGGGGAACCACGACTCATCGATTTCCTCGATTCGCCCCCGACGATATTCTGGGCGGAGGAGCGAATATTGTTCGGATGCCAAATCAAATCGACCAATGAATTTCTTGGTAGTCGAATCGAAGTAGTACGCTTTATCTGGGGCGTCATCATAAACAATCACAATTTGTTGTTGGTACTCAAGGCTATTTTCTGGGTTCTTCGCGAACCAAAACGTCGACCTGAGTCTTTTTTCTGAATCACGGGTCCAGCCATCGGTTTTATCGCCGTTTGTGTAAAATTGGTCAGGATGCTGCAATTGCACCTGCGCAAAGACCTCGCTAATTGAAGACAAGAGGATAAATATAAGTAGTAT